>CAZAPB010000026.1:0-13061 GCA_964486835.1 uncultured Planctomycetia bacterium | reverse complement strand
CCATGACAGGGGCCTTTTTTTCTTTTGGGGTTCCAAGACCAATCTTGCGATGATCGTACCTCCGGCTTCGATCAAGGGTTACAAGGTTTGGACCGTTGGTGATGATATTGCCTGGATGAGGATTGGCGAGGATGGGCGGTTGTGGGCTGTAAATCCTGAGGCTGGCTTTTTCGGTGTGGCGCCGGGGACTAACGCGAAGAGCAATCCAAGCGCTTTAAAGACTATTCGCACAAATACCATATTTACCAATGTGCTTAAAACAAAAGATGGTGGTGTCTGGTGGGAAGGTTTGGACGGCGAACCGCCGGTTGAGGGGATCAATTGGAAGGGGCAGGCGTGGACTCCGGCCTCTCCTGATAAAGGCGCTCATCCCAACAGTCGGTTTACGGCTCCCGCGGGGCAGTGCCCCTCGATTTCGCCTGAGTGGGAAAATCCCAAAGGGGTGCCTATCAGCGCTATTGTGTTTGGCGGTCGGCGCGCGCGCGTGGCTCCTCTGGTGTATCAGGCAAGAAACTGGCAACACGGTGTGTACATAGGCGCAACGATGGCGTCCGAGACAACCGCCGCCGCCACATCGCAGGTAGGGGTTGTTCGGCGTGATCCGATGGCGATGTTGCCGTTTTGCGGTTACAACATGGGTGACTATTTCCGTCATTGGTTGAATATGGGTATACGTATGAAGCATGCGCCCGAGATTTTTCACGTTAACTGGTTTCGCAAGGACAACCAGGAAAATATGCTCTGGCCCGGATATACGGAGAATTTGCGTGTGCTTCAGTGGATCATTGGCCGTGCTGAAGGAACGTTGGGCGCCGATGAATCTGCTGTTGGTTTTATTCCCAAGGCTGAAGATATCAATCTTGAAGGAATCCAGATGTCACGCGAAAAACTCAAGACTGAGCTATTGAGCATTGATCGCGAAGATTGGCGTCTTGAGATCGAAAGCCAGAATGAGTTTTTTAAGAAAATCGGCGACACATTACCTCAAGAACTCCTTGATGAGCAAAAGGAGCTTGTTAAAAGGTTAGCGTGATCGGTCTACCGGTCACTTACGAGTATCGCCGCGCCTCTGCCCATTAAAGCATTGTTGTAATTAAACTTTATTGGGCAGCGGCGCGGTGCAAAATTGAAAAAACCTCCCACTATCGGCGCCGGGCCCTTCAAGCGCCTTCTCCTTGAATATCCAGAATTATCCGCATTCGAGCTATAAAAAAGGCGGCAATGCGGGGAGAGGGCTGTCTGCCCCCGGGGAAATAAGACCGAACATCATATGAGATGATCATGACTTTAATGCATGCAAATTCCCCAAAACCCTGTCATCTCGAAGCCCAGCGGGTTGAGAGATCTCGTTCTTAAGGGTAGGATTTCTCCTCCCCGCCACAAAACGTTGGCGGGCAAGCCTGACGGTCGTCGAAATGACAGCCATTGATTTTTTTTGACTATAACGTACGGTAACGTCATTATTAGGGCATATAATCTCAGAATGAACGAATGAGCGGATTTGTATTGTAGAGGGACCGAATTTGTGGGAAAATTTTATCAGGAGCAGGCAGGGACGATGCGACGCGGTGGTTATTATTTTATTAAAGCAGCTTTTTAACTTTGGGTTAAAAAGGAGGCTTTTGTTATGGCTCATCCTCGATTAGCAGTCTTCATCGGTGTCGGTTTGTTGCTTTTCTCTATAGTGGATACGGCATCCGCAGATACGCTGAAAAATCTCCTGAATGTGTATGAGGAAGAGGTGAATATGCGGACGCGTTATCTTGCATATTCCCACAAGGCCGATGAGGATGGGTATCCTGCGGTGGCGGCGCTTTTTCGCGCTGTGGCCCGCGGCAACCAGATTCACATTGTCAGCTTTTCGGACAGTATAAAAAAATTGGGCGGCGAACCCAGCGCGAAAGTCCATGAATTTCCCGTAGATACCACACGGCAGAACCTGGATACCGCTGGGCGGGTTGAACAGGTGGAGTGGCAAAGATTATGCACGGAATACATCAAAGAAGCTCAAGCTGAAAATATTTTGGAGCCGGTACAGACCTTAATATACGCCAAGACCGCCAAAAACCAACACGCCAATTTATTTCGCAGCGCTCAGGAATCTCCTGAGGAGTGGAAGCAAAATAAGGGCTTTCTTGTTTGCCGTATGTGTGGGTATTCGTCAGCCGAATTGCCCGGACGCCAGTGCCCTTCCTGTTACGAGGTCAACAGCTTCGATACTATCAATTAACAGTTTGCTGAAAAACCCCATCTGCGGCGTTGCTCCCGGCGCTTCCTGCCTTGAAGGCGTATCAAAGAGCCGCAAGGCGTGCCGCGACAGAGAAGTCGCGGCCTCGGTCAGCGTACGAGTGAGTAAGCCTCCCTCGGTTGCTTGGTTGCGCCTTGCCTATGGGCTTTTTCAGCAGACTGTTAAGCGCTGTATCTTCTTAAGTCGTGGCTTGGTAAACTTTGAAATCTATGTAATTTAGTGTATAATTTTATTAATTATTAGTTAAATTTGATTATGCGGGGGTCAATAAATAGTGAAGAAGATGATTCTTTTTTTGATGTTCGCTAGTATTTTTTCTATCGGGGCTGAGGCGATCACTGAAAAAATCAGCGCCAAGGAATGGCTTGATTTAACCCGCCAGAGAAAGATCTATTTTGTGCTTGGTTCCATGGAAGATTTCCAGCAGGAAAAGCAGGTGGTTTTCCGCCACACGATGGATGATTATATCCAGTGGATGGATAGCAAAATCCTGAAGATGTCCGGCCAAACGGATATGAATGAGATTTTTTCCGCCATTGTTGCGGAAAAAGAAAAGCAATAATGGCGCGTTTTTTTATCGATAAAGCGGTTGAAGCCGGCGGCGAGGTTCTTTTAGACTGCGGAGAGACCGGGCACGCGGTCTCGGTTTTTCGTGTAAAGAAAGGTGACTCGATTGAACTTTTTGACGGCGCCGGGCACCGTTTTCTGGGGACGGCATCGGACATCCGTCATGGGCAATTGGCCGTGCGCATCACAGAACGATCATCCATACCTTTCCCTTCCCCTGTTCAGATATCACTTGCGGTAGGTGTTTTTCGTCCCGAGCGAATGGAAATGCTTGTGCAAAAAGCGTGTGAACTGGGCGCTTCCGCGATATTGCCGCTTATCACTGACCGAAGCATTGTGAGTCTCTCTCCGGAGCGTTGGCAGTCAAAGATCCAGAAGTGGCAAAAGATCATCCAAGAAAGCTGTAAGCAGTGTGGTCTGGCCTACTCGCCTCTGGTGCAATTGCCTATCCCTTTCAAAAAAATGATACCCGAGATCGCGCGCTATGATCTGGCGCTTATCCCGACGCTGGAAACGGTGACGGTTCCGATGGTCCGGGCTCTGCCGTCTCTGCCTCCCAAGCGGATCCTGGTTTTTATCGGACCGGAGGGCGATTTCAGTCCCCTGGAAGTAGAAATGGCGTTAAAGGCCGGCGCGCGGTCTGTGAGCCTTGGGCCTTTGGTGCTTCGAAGTGAGACTGCTGGATTTTATGCTCTTTCAGCGATTCATTTTTTTTATCGTGAGGTCTGTCATGCGTAGATACAAGATAAGGCCAATCAATCGCTGGCCGGTAGTATTTTTATTCTTGGCATTGATATTTTTTGTTCAGACAGAGGGAGGGACGGCTCAGGCGGTTCCGTTAAAAAAGAACTTGAATGAAAAATCCATAAAATCTTCGAGTGTTTTAACCGCGGCGCAGTCGGCCCTGCCTAAGAAAGCTCAAGTTTCCGCTAAGAGCACACCGGTTGAGACCGTTGAGCTCAAAAAGAACAAACGAGGAAAAGTCGACCGATGGCTCTACAGAAAAGATGGGTTAGTGTATAAAAGAGAATACGACCGCAACGGGGACGGCAAGCCAGACTTCCGAGTGGTGGAGGATCACGGGCGTTTTATTCAGAAAGAATACGATCTAAAATATGATGGCACTTTTGATAAAATAGAAAAAGCAGAGCCTAGAGGTTCGAGCGGGCGCATCAAAACTGCGGCTAATGGAAATGAGACACGTTCCTAAATTTTGTATCTACTAACCGATTGACTTTTCACAAAGTCGATGGTATACTCTCGGTCGGCCAACAATATATTACACATTTAGCACATAATTTTTTAATCGCCAGTCGATAAGTATTTCGCGTCATATATCGCAAAAGTGATTTTTTCTATCTTATTAGGTCAGCGGTTACTCATTCAGGAACAATGAGTTGCGTGAAATTTTTTTTTGACCAAGGAGCCGGCGTTGAATGAATTTATCATGCGTCTGACATGGGTTGATTACATCTCGGTTAGCGTTCTTTTGAGAGGTTTTTATGTAGGGTACAAGGGCGGGATATTTCCCGAGATTTTGAGGCTGGCCTCTTACCTTGTTACGATCCTGGTGACGTTCTATTATTATGAGCCTCTGGCTCAGTTGATTACTTTAAAAAGTTTTCTTAACGCGGCTACAGCGACCGCTCTGGCAGGGGTTGTACTTTTCCTGGCGGGTATTATTCTTACCAAGATCTTATGTGTGATTCTATTGAAGATGCTGAAGGTGGGCGAGGGCGGTGTGTTGATGAGAATCCTGGGGATGCTTTTTGGCGGAGCCAGGCTGATCATTCTGCTCAGTTTTGTTTTTATGCTGATCGACCGCTCACCGCTGTCGCAGCTCAAAAAAGATATTCACACCCGGTCGGTGGTGGGTGAACAGATTTCAAAAGCGGGGCCTGTGATCTTTGATTTTATGTCGCATTTATCTCCGCAGTTGGGATTGCCTGAAAAGAAATAAGAGGGTTTAAGTGATCCCGGATGCGGTGATTCGCCAAATTCAGGACCGCCTGGATATCGTTGAGATTGTCTCAGGATACCTGGTTCTGCGGAGAGCGGGTCGTAATTTTAAGGCCTGTTGTCCGTTTCATGGCGAAAAGACCGCCTCGCTCATGGTGAGTCCTGATAAGCAGATATTTCACTGCTTTGGATGCGGAGTCGGCGGCAACGTTTTTGGTTTCGTGATGAAAATCGAGAAAAAAGATTTTCGCGAAACAGTAGAGACGCTGGCGGAAAAAGCCGGAGTCGAGGTGCCCAGGGACGCTAAAGCAGACCCGCGCGTTGAGGAGCGAGCCAATCAGTTTTTGTCGGCGAACGGAAGGGCGGCTGAGTATTATCACCAGTTTCTTTTGAATCAAAAAGAAGCGCAGTCGGCGCGGACCTATTTGGAGAAGCGCGGTCTGGATCGTCAGACCATTGTTGATTTTAAGCTTGGTTATGCGCCCCAAACATGGGACGCGTTCTACGGATCTGTTAAAGGGCAGCTAGAGGACACGCTCCTTGAAAAAGCGGGATTAGTTATTGCCAAGAAGGACGGAGGCGGATATTACGACCGCTTCCGCAACCGAGTGATTTTCCCGATCTTGGACGCGAAGGGGCAGTGTATAGCGTTCGGCGGGCGCGTGATGGATGATTCACTGCCAAAATATTTGAATTCGCCGGAGACCGAGATCTACTCGAAGGGCCGTAATTTATACGGACTCTTCCAGGCGCGTAAACCCATCAGGGATGAGGATAGCGTCGTGGTGGTCGAAGGGTACATGGACCTGATCAGCTCTCATCAGGCGGGTGTGAAGAATGTAGTCGCTTCGCTGGGTACGGCGCTGACGACAGACCAGGCAAGACTTTTAAAGCGTCACACCAAGAACGTTTTAATAGTGTATGATTCAGACAAAGCAGGTGAAATGGCGACGCTGCGGGGTCTGGAAGTCCTGCTCGAAGAGGGGATGGAGGTCAAGATCGTGCGGCTTCCCGAGGGTGAGGATCCCGATTCGTTTGTGCGCGGGCAGGGAGGCGCCGGTTTTCGGGAGGCTTTGGGTGCAGCCAAAAATCTTTTTGAGTACAAGCTAGCTCTATTAAAACAAAAGCATGACTCTCAGACACTGGAAGGCAAAGTCAAGATAGCCAATGACCTGGTGAGTCTTTTTTCAAGGGTTCAGAACGAGATCCAGCGTTCGGCTTGGACGAAAGAGCTGGCTCTCCAGCTTTCGCTTTCCGAGGAAGCGCTGGTTGCTGAAATGAAAAAAAGCAAATCAGTTTTGGTTCGTGCGTCTAAGGCGGCTGAAATATTGAACGCGACCGAGGCCGGCGCTCCGATCCGCCGCGAGAGTCAACAGGCGGTGAGTACGGCGGAAAGAATGATCCTGGGTCTGGCGCTAGAGAATGAGCAATACGTAATGCGTATGACAGAGGAATTGCGTGAAAGTGATTTTACAAGTCCGCTCTCACGGAAGATAGCGGCGCGCATCTTTGAAGCGATCGCCGGCCAAAGAAAGCCGGAGCCTTTGAGCGACCTGATGCTTTTTTTTCGGCAAGAACCGGAAGTAGTGAACCTTATTTCGCAGGTGTCGGCAGATGTAGAGATATTGGTCGATAAGGAAAAAGTTTTGTCCGATTGTCTTTTTCAGCTTAAAAGACAAAGAATACGAGTCGAACGCGAAGGGCTCTTGTTACAGATAGCGACCGCCGAGCGTATTGGGGACCAGATAAAGATCAACGAGTTTATAGGCCATTTACACGAATTAAATAAAAGGGAAAAGAAAATCAATGATAAAAGCGAAAAAAAATAAGAAATCAAGTAATCTCAAACCCGCTAAAAAAAAGGCGTCTAAGTCCAATGATGTCAAAACTGAGCGGCTACAGCCTGAAAGTCAGCTGGATGAAATGAAGAGAAAAAGAGGGCAGATGGCATTTGATAAAGGGGCCACGCTCGTTGAGGATGATTCGCCGGAGAGCAAGGCCAAGGCCAAAGCTAACACCAAGGCCAAGAACAAGGGTCTTGAGCAGTTGATCGCTCTGGGCAAGGAAAAGGGGTTTCTGACGTACGATGAGATCAACCGGATCCTGCCTAATCACGTTACTTCTTCGGAAGAGATCGATGATGTGCTTGTGACTCTCAGCTCCCAACGTATCGATATTGTTGAAGCCGAGGACGCTGGAGAGAAAGATGATGACGAAGACGCTGATTCAGACGAGGAGAAGGAGCCGGAGCTCGGTGAAGAGGCTGTCCGCGAGAAAGATTCGGAAAAGAAGGATGAGACAGAGACCGCTGTGACTGCCTCCCCGGCGCGGTTGGAGCAGATGGACGATCCGGTGCGTATGTACCTGCGTCAGATGGGCCAGATCTCTCTTTTGACCCGCGATCAGGAGCTGGAGCTTGCCAAGCGCATCGAGGCCGATGAGATTGAATTCCGCAAAACGGTGTTCCAGTGCATCTATTCACGCGATTATGTGATGGAATTTACCAACAAGCTTCTCAAGCACGAATATACCATTGACGAATACATCGACGAGGAGCTCAAGTTTCGCGACAACACTCCCCGTACGCTCAAGCGCCTTACGACGCTTTCCAGAAAGCTCAAGGCGGTCAAGCGCGGTTCTAACGTGTTGGATCTTTTGCTGGAGTTTCGTGTCAGCAATAATATCGTGGAAGAGATCTATCACGAGATACGCAGTGCGGTGATCCGCATTGAGAAGATCGACCGCGATATGGATAAGCACCGTCGCCGCCGCGAACGCACGGAGATCGGTAAGCTTCTCCGGGAGCGCGAGCTTCTCTTGAAGAAATTTGGGGTCAAGAGTTTGGATGACTTCAGGGAGCTATATCAGAATATTCGCCGCAAGGAGAATAAATACCAGCGTTCCAAGAAAGAGCTGGTTGAGGCGAATCTGCGCTTGGTGGTTAGTATTGCCAAGAAATATACCAATCGAGGCCTTTCCTTTTTGGACCTGATCCAGGAGGGTAATATTGGTTTGATGAAAGCGGTAGACAAGTTTGAATACCGCCGCGGTTATAAGTTCAGCACGTACGCTACCTGGTGGATACGCCAGGCGGTGACGCGGTCGATCGCCGACCAGGCGCGTACGATTCGTATTCCGGTGCATATGACCGAGACTATCAACAAGCTTATCCGCGTTTCGCGTACACTGGTGCAGGAGACGGGCAAGGAGCCGACGCCGGAAGAGATCGGCCAGCGCATGAGGATGGGTGTGGAGAAGGTTCGGGAGATTTTGAAGATCGCGCAGGAACCGATTTCACTGCAGACGCCTATCGGCGACGAAGGCGATACGCATTTCGGGGATTTTATTGAGGACAAGCGTGCGGTCTCTCCCTCAAGCGCGACCACTTACGCGATGCTCAAAGAGCAGATGGACGAGGTGCTTGCCACGTTGACTGAACGTGAGAGGAAAGTGCTGAAGCTCCGATTTGGTGTCAATGACGGCTACCCGCGTACTTTGGAAGAAGTGGGTTCTATATTCAATGTGACCCGCGAGCGTGTTCGTCAGATCGAGGCCAAGGCGTTGCGTAAATTGCGTCATCCTACCCGTTCGCGTAAGCTCAAGACCTTTTTGGAATTAGGGATCGGGGAAGATCTCGATTTCTAATCATTTGGGTCCGACCAAAGGCGGGGCGAGCGATCGCCCCGCCTTTTTTGTCGACACCAAGGTCCATGAAACTTCCAGACCTGATTCCCGAGCCTCGCGTCATTTTTTTTAACCCCGCCTATCGCCAGCTCTCGCGGCTCTGCCCTTGCGCCCTAACGTAATGTTTGGAATTATTCAATTAACACGAGCTAATTGACACTACTTGTAATAGTAGATTTCTTGACAACCATCACTAGCAGAAGTATACTAAAAGCAAAAAATATGTAAAAATACATAAATATGCAGGGAATATCGCTTTTTTTGAAGTGCTTGATTTTAATAGAGTTATCGAGCAAAATGATGGAAAAATAGAATAATATGAGTTATTTCAAAATTTTAGGTTTGGATAAAGAGCCTTTTTCGACCAGCCCTGATCCTGAATTTTTTTATCAGTCTCAGGAGCATACCGCCGCGCTTTTTCGTTTGCGGATCGCTGTTGAGTTGAGACGGGGACTCAGTCTGGTCTTGGGCGACATTGGAACTGGCAAGACAACTCTCAGCCGCAAATTGTCACAGCTTCTTAAAAGCGAACCCAATCTTTTCATGACGATGGTGCTCAATCCGTTCTATGAGTCAGAAAAGCAGTTTCTCGCGGATTTGGCGTATCGTTTTCATATCCTGCCGGCCGCGGAAGTCAATGAGCGGATGAGCTCCTTGGATTACATCCGGGCGATTGAAAAATTTTTGTTTGAGAAGTGCGTGGCCGAAGGAAAGACGGTTGTTCTTTTGATCGACGAGTCTCAGCGGCTCAGCGATGAATGTCTGGAAGTTCTCCGGTCTCTTTTAAATTATGAAACGAATGAATATAAAATTTTGCAGCTGGTGCTCATGGGGCAGATGGAGCTCTTGCCGCGCATCAGCCGGATTGCGAATTTATGGGATAGGATTTCCTTGAAATATATGATCAATCCGCTGGATGCCCGCGAGGTCAAAGAACTCATCGAATACCGTTTGAAGCAGGCCGGATACGCTTCGCGCGAGCCGCTTTTCAACGAGGAGGCTATGCGTCTGATCTATGAACACACACAGGGTTATCCGAGAAAAATTGCCATGATTTGCCACGACGCGCTTGAGTTATTGGTGATGAACCAAAAAATAACGGTTGACGCTGAAGTGGTGCGGGCGCTGGTCCGCAGAGAGCTGAGGCCGGATACTGTTATCTCCGCGTCTGCCCACCAAAGCTTTAGTGGTGGAAATTCGGGGGTCACCGTTTAATCACGATGGAAAATATTTCACCGGAAGAAAGGCTTTTTCGGCTAATACAGCAGAAAAAGGACTCGCCAGCGACCGCGCCGGAGAGCCCGGCAGGGAAGTTGCCGAGTAATAAACCGCCTAGGGATTTTCATTTAGGGGAGCGCTTGGCCGGTTTTGAAAAGAGCCTGGTTGTTTTATGGACGGATGTTCGCCACCGGGGCATTGCGGCGTTACCGGTTCATTTTGAAGATATCAAGATCTCTTGGATCAATAATTTTTTGCTGGCTGTATTGTCGCTGTTGTTTGTAGTTCTCTTTGTCAGCGTAGTGATGCAGCGGCCGAGCGTGGGAAGGATCATCAAATCTTTTGAGAGCCTTCAAAGCGCTCAAGGCGCTGACCCTGGGAGGACGGGAGAGCTTTTGCCGGTTAATTATTTTCTGGACCAGGTGCGTCAACGGAATTTATTTATGCCTGTCCCGAAAGCTGTTCCGGCGGCAGTGGTTCCAAGCAAGGGCGAGGTATCTGAGATGACCAAGAGCCTGGCCGGTGATCTTAAATTGACCGGTATTGCCTGGGGAAAAAATCCTCGGGCGGTTATAAAAAATGAGAAAGAGAATAAGATCTACTTTTTGCAGGAAAATCAGTTCATCGGGACGACGGAGATGAAAGTTAAAAAGATTTTACAGCACAAAGTGATCGTCCGGTCGGGCAATGAAGAAGTGGAGTTGGTTTAGGGAGAGCGTCAAAGCGTCAAAGGGTCAGAGCGTCAAAGAGAAAATAATAGGACTAAGTCCTAGTTTTTGCTCTGACGCTTTGACGGTCTGACTCTTTGAGGCTAATTAAAGGGGTAGAATGACCAACAAAAATAATTTTAGAATTTTTATCTGCGCGTCATTTTTTGTTTTAATCGCCGCGTCTTTCTGCCCGGCCGCCGATTCGGTTTTTGCTGCCTCCGGTGAGACATTGAGCCGCAAGTCCCTGGCGGATTATGATTTTCCGGGGCTAAAAAATACAATTTCGCTGGATATACGTGATATGGACATGGTGACATTTCTGAAATTTCTCGCCACGGAAGGAAATCTGAACATAATTCCCAGTAAGCTTGTGACTGGCAACGTTAATCTCCTGATCAGTATGGTCACTATTGCGGATGCGCTGGAGATAGTGCTTTCGATGAACAAATTTGCCTATGAGGTAAAGGGCAACATTATCACTATCCTGTCCAATGAGGAGTACAAGGCTATTCACGGAGTTGAATGTTATGACCAGCGCGAGACTGTTATTTACCAGGTCAAATATGGGTCCCCCAAAAATCTGGGGGCTATGCTTGGTAATGTCAAAAGCGAAATCGGAAAAATTGTATTCGATGATTCAACGGGAACGCTTGTGATGATCGATACTCCCGAAAAGCTGAAGGAAATGGAGCGCGTGATCGAGCGGCAGGATATCGCGACGGTAACACGGGTCATTCCGCGGTTGACCCGGGTGATTGAGTTAAAATACGCCAAAGTAGATGACGTGAAGGGCGAGATCAATAAAATTCTCACACCGGATGTGGGTGAGATGCGCGTAGACACAAGAACCAACTCGATCGTCGTCTCGGATGTCGCCCATAAGATGGCCTCTATTCAGAACGTGATCGAGGCATTTGACCGTAAGACCCGTGAGGTGTTTATTGAGGCGAAGATCGTGGAAGTAAATCTGTCTGATAAATTTGAATGGGGAGTCGACTGGAATGCCGTAATTTCTGCCGTTCAGAGCGCGACCCACATCAGTTTCAATTATCCGGCCCCTGTGACGATCCCGGGGTCGACCATTGTTCTTAGAACGCTTGAGCAGAACAATATTAAGGCGGTCATACAGGTTCTTTCGACGATGGCCGAGACCCGAATATTGTCTAATCCTCACTTGACCGTTGAAGAAGGCAAAGAAGCCAGTATTAAGGTGATTGAGCGCCAGCCCTATCAGGAAGAGACGACGACAACCGCTTCGGGCGGCACAACGACTTCTTCCAAGTCTTATCAGTGGGTGGATGTCGGTGTCAGTTTGAACGTCACGACAAAAATTAACGAGGACGGTTTTATCAGCATGGTGATCAAGCCGGAAATTAGTTCGATCTCGACCTGGTACGGCGGGGCCCCGCAGGCGGCGGGATCGGTCCCTGTCGTCAAGTCCGCCAATGCCGCGACGACAGTGACGATCAAAGACGGAGTTACGATCCTGATTGCGGGTCTTATCAAGGACGGCAAAACAAGAACAGATTACAAGTTTCCGATTCTCGGAGATATCCCTCTCATTCAAAACGCGTTTAGGCGTACCGTCAACGAGATAACAAGAACTGAGACCGTTGTTTTCCTGACGCCGCGCATTGTGGGCGGGGACAAGTCGTTTATGGTGCAGGAAGAGACGGAGAAGCAGATTAAAGGGCAGAGGTAGGGTTAGCGACGGAAAGAAAGCGTCACAGCGTCAAAGCGTCATAGCGTCAAAGCGTCAAAGCGTCACAGCATCAAAGCGTCAAAGCGTCATAGCGTCAAAGCAAATGATTAAGCTCTTATGTTTTTTCTCTGACGCTCTCACGCTATGACGCTATGACGCTCTGACCCTCTGATGCTAAAAAATGAATCTCTGACGCTATTCAAAGGGGTGGATTTGAAAAAAATATTGTCCTTAACAACGGCTCTTTTTTTTGCGCTATCCTGCAACGCTTTCGCCCTATGGGGTAAAGACACCAGCGAAAAGGCCGGTCGCTACGAGGATCTTGTAAATAAGAACATTGAATTAAAACAGGGTCTGGACAGCCTGACAAAGGATTACGAGAAACTGCAGGATCTTTACGGCGTGATGATGGATAAGGTCAAGACTCTCCAGTCTGAAAAAGAGGATCTTAGAACCAGCCAGGAACTTTTGACGGTTGCGTTGAATCAAAAGGCTGATGTTGTCGAGCAGGTGTTGCCCGTTGTGGGGGAGGTTCCGGCCATAACGGTGAGCGCGCAGGCACTAAAAGATTCGAAAGAGGGTATGCGGGCGGCGATTTTGGCGCTACGGGTTTCGGAAGATAAGGTGCGCCGCCTCAAGGATTTTGAGTCTCAGACGAAAACGGTTGCACGCATCAACCAAACTTTGACCGATAGGTTGGCTTCGCTTGAAAAACAGTTTTACGCGGCTTCGGGTCAAGCGGAGGAGTTTGGCGCCAAGATTGCCCAAATAACTCAAGATAAAGCCGTGACAGACAAAAAATTGAGCCAAGCACAGCAAGAGCTAACCCAACTGCAAGTTCAACGTGATGCCCGCGAAGCTGAGCTTAAATTAAATGCCGACACCCTCAAAACCCAGATAGACGCCCGCTCGGGCCTCGAGGCCAAGCTCAAAGAAACCCAGGACTCTCTCGAGAAAACCCAATCAGACCTCA
>CAZAPB010000025.1:2964-13206 GCA_964486835.1 uncultured Planctomycetia bacterium | reverse complement strand
TGCGGCGGGTTAAATCGTGCGCTAGGTTCGTGTCTTAGGATTTTGAGGATTTGAGCATTTCCCCACTCATGGATGCAAATATTTCTCTGCCTTATTATTCTTTGTTCAAATCCAATCCTTTGTTAAAAATATAGAAGTCCTTAATTTTTCCTTTAAAATACCCGTGAGAGACCGGCCAATTGCTTTTACCCAAATAATTACGCCCACGATCGATAACATTAGGAATTTGTATCCACCCATCCATGATGCGTAGGCCGTTTTTATACATTCTGATTTTACCCTGAGCGTTGAATGTCACGATAAAATGCTGCCAATGGCGCAGATCAATCGCGTTCGGCGCCGAAACAGTACTGACAAGCTTGTTCCCTTTCCACACTTCCAATTGCAGATCGTTTGAATTATCGCTCCTTCCAATAATGATGTTGTCGTTCATTGCCCCATTGCCGAGATCGATGAACCGAGCGAAAACAATAGTTTCCGTCGGATAGGCCCAAAACGCGATGGTCATGCCATTGGAGTAGTCAGACAAACCGCTTCCGAGATCCACATAGTCAGAATACCCGTTGAATGATGTCGGCAAAGCCAACTTTCTTTGGAGATATTCAGGCTTTTCAAATATTTCTTTAAGCACTTGATACACTTTAAGTTCTGATTTTCGGTGTTGGGAATTCGGTATATAAGGCAGCACCCAGAAAGAAGTCCAAATTATGACAATCATGAAAAAAAATCCGTAGGTACGCCGGACGTCCACGCTACTCTTCAGTAAGCGCCGAATCGGAACGATTCCCACAACGAACACGGCAAAGAGAATATATTCCACATACACAGTTGCCAAGGAATATCTTCTATCCGCGCCAAGCCAATAGGCTTCAGCAAAATTTATAAATAAAAGGCTCCATAAAAAAATTATCTTGGCCCTGTAATTCCTACCCGGCATCCTTCTAAAAAAAAATGGAAGCACAAAAAACGCGATAATAAAAGCTGGGACATGGAGATAATTAGACCATTGGACCAATGCATAATGGTGCGGGACGTTGATTGAAGGAAACATAGGGCCATTGAAAAAGAATCTAAGCTCCCGCATATCAATCGTTACCAGCTGCAACGGATTTTTCTCGATACACGCAAAACCTTGTTTGTAGAAATACTCCTCATCGTATATGGGCCGGTAAACCGTCTGCTTCGTGTAGGGAGGCTCCGCCGGATAGGAACAATGCGAAACATCAATCCAGTAGCCGGGCCAAATGGCTTTAAATTCACGGACCTTGCATTTAGTCATATAGAAAACAGCTCCCCCGTTTGCGCTCAATCCCCTACATTTTCCATCGGACACGTAGTTGTTGTAGGTACAAAAGAGAAGAACGCACGTAAAGCACACAGCGACGTAGATACCACCGAGCATGAAAGCTGTTTTTTTGTTTTTATGATTTAAATAAAAAAGCAAGGCGCCCATGGGCAATATAAAAGGTAGGAACATCGGCCGTATTCCAGATGCGATCGCAAATACCAGGGAGCCTGCAAACGCGGTACTCTTCTTGGACGGTTGCATGAAAAGCAGGTAATTAGAAAAAATAAGCAGCGGAATTGCAACATTTTCTGTTAAAACACAGGCATTGAAGTATATGAAAGGATAGGTAGCAGAATAAATGAAAGCAACGAGGAAAGCCGTGGTTCGGCTCTTAAACAGGTCAAGGCAAAGCCGGTAGAGCCAGTAGACCGATAAGGATGTCAACAGTATCCCGAAAGAAAGCGTCCTTTCCAGCTCAAATCCCCCAAGTCCAATCAGATCATATAAATGCAATAACAGCGACAAAAAAACATGGTACTGAGGCGCTCCGAATAACCAATCCATTCTCTTACTGAAAAAGTGACCTTGATAAAGGCTGACCGCACCATTCCAATAGTTCCGCATGTCACTAAATATGTAGCTCTGGTAATCACTAATGAAAAATACAAAATAATAACGAATCAGGATTGAAAACAGCAGAAGATACAGGCCAGCATATTTATCGAAACTCACGAGTTTCTTGATCTTTATTAAGCTCATAGACCGTTCTCTCTCAATAAATTATGGCTGTGATCATCACTAGTGGTCCAAACACGGGACACCTTTCGCAGCTGCTTGAAAAATAAATAATTTAATTCGCAGCAACCAACACATTAAAAATAAATCCCTATTACTTTAAAAAAACGCTAAGTGGTTATACCTGTCATACGAATCTTTTTAGGATAGATTCTTCTGCGGTCGGTCAAAACATTTGAAGAAAATGCTGAATGCCACACTTTTCCGAAGAATGCCCTGAATTAATAGTCATATTATCTGTTTCCCACCGCTTTTGTCCGGTATCTTCTTAGTTATTTATCCAAATTCAAACATCTAAAGCATACTTTCCTTGAATACCGTTGACTTTTATTCTTATCAGATCCCGCGGATCATGAATCATACAACTCAAAAAGTTAACTTTTGAATGTCTGACTTCAGGCAAAGGAATTGTTCTAATCTTAAATATTTTTAATTCATTTTTTCTAGCAATATAAAGATACTCAATATCAAACATCCCTGGATTAATGATTTGTTTTTTAGTGATTTTTTTTATAATATCAGTTTTAAAAGCCTTAAATCCACATTGCGTGTCATAAAAAAAAGTGGAGTTGAATATAAAAATACGCTGAATTAAACAAAGGCTTGCCGAAAAAAGCCTACGCGTCACGTTGCGCGGCGCTCTGTTAATAGGCCTCTCTGCGATAACAATATCATAGTTTTCATCCTGAATTTTATCAATAAATGAATAGATGTATTTTAGTGGAATAATGAGATCCGAGTCCATGTAGAAAACAATAGATCCCGACACATGCTCCACCCCCGCCTTGATAGCAGCCCCTTTCCCTTTTTTCGGACCTTTTACCAGAATGAAATTATATTTATTCTCATCAGTGCGATATTTATCCAATAGCGAGAAATTCTCTTCATTGCTGTCATCGACCACAATTATTTCATAAGAAAAATTCTTTAAAAAACGCACCAACCTATCCAGTCTTTTGCAAACATCAGCTTCGTTAAAAGTGGGCACAATGAAAGATATTTTCATTCAATTCCGCCTAGTTTATCCGAGCAACACTTTAGTGCCTTCAAAATCGAAATGGAATCGCACTTCTTCCAAACCAATCTTAGCCATTACGCGCCGTAGGCGCACATGATTTTCGGCGTATAGAAGAAAAAAACCACCCCCGCCGGCGCCGATAAGCTTCCCGCCAATCGCTCCGTTATTTCTGGCAAGTTTGTACCATTCATCAATCTGAGGGTTACTCATTCCCTTGGAGCGCTTCTTCTTGTGTTGCCAATGTTTATGAAGCAGCTTTCCGAATTCAACGCATCGTCCCGCTTCTAACGCTTTACGACTACGCAAACCTATTTCTTTGGTAAAATGCAAATTGTCCATCATATTTTTGTCATTATTTTGACTTCGAACATTCTGGTCTTTCAAAATCTCACCTGCTCTGCGGTAGAAACCTGTGAAAAATAACATTAAATTACTTTCCAGCTTATTCAGCGTATTCATTGAGATAGGCAGAGGAAATGCAGTGACTGTGTCATCCGGGTGAAAGTCAA
This sequence comes from uncultured Planctomycetia bacterium, assembly GCA_964486835.1. Lineage (GTDB taxonomy): Bacteria > Omnitrophota > Gorgyraeia > 2-02-FULL-51-18 > 2-02-FULL-51-18 > CAMDWQ01. The sequence continues at coordinate 9,596 of CAZAPB010000025.1, read as the reverse complement.
AACACGTAATGCCCCCATACGCCGAAATATACTGATCCTGCTTTCCTACCGGTTCGTTTAGTTTGTTTATCTCGATCTCGCAGGCTAACCGCGCCAGGTCATTTGGCAAAATCATGCGCCTTCGGTGCGCGTAAAGTGCTTTAAGCAGAGCGGTTGTAAAGCTACCTGATGAACCCAAGCACGTGCCGGCAGGGATGTCCGCCAATGTCGTGATTTCAATTTGGGGGGTTTTAAACTTCAGCATCGCTAGGGCTTCGCGGATGATCGGATGCTTCACCTCAGCAATTTGCCTGACACGCTCCAATTCCGAATATTTAAGATATATTCCCTGAGAAAACGGTCGCATGACAGAAACGTAGACATACTTATTAATCGCCGCTGAGATCACGAACCCTTCATGCTCCCGGTAATAAGACGGTAAATCCGTGCCACCACCTCCAAGCGAAATTCTTAGTGGGCTGCGTGCTATAATCATATTAAATTCACCACTAAATGCGACACCACCATCTGCCAACCTTCCGCGTGCGGTGTGATCGCGTCCTTGTTGACAACAGGGATAAGCACGCAGGCATCCGAAAGCTTACCCGCTATCCCGCCGTCGCGGCTGACGCACGAAACGATGCATGCGCCTACCTCTTTGGCGTATTGCATCGCCAAAACCAGATTTTTTGATGTGGTCTCTGAACCTCCGCCAACGGAGAATATCATTAGCGTATCTTCCTTGCGGAGCTTCGAGGTTTTGAGCCATTCGATAAAAATAAATTCAAACCCTTTATCATTGGTCCACGCAGTAAGCTCGGACACATTATCAACGGGGCTGTAGGTTTCCATTTTCGCGATTTTCCGGAAATCATTGACCGCGTGAGAGGCGTTGGCCGCCGAACCGCCAATGCCAAGAATAAAAAGCCTACCGCTCTGGTCCTTGGTCGACTGCAGTATCTCGATCATCTGGGCTATCTTTTGCCGGTCAATCAGGCTGATTATTTTCGACGTTTCTTCTAAATATTGATCTATGCGTTCTTTCATTGGCATACCCTTTAGCAATTCAGTTTAAACCCGGATGAGGCGGCGTCATCATAAAACATTTTGACCGTATCAGCCGAAAGCTGTCCCAGATCATAGCCAACCATGCTCAACTTTTTTAGAATGTCCGGTGGCACAGTTATAATATCGGCTCCCGCTTCCTCCGCTTGGAAGATATTTAGAAGTTCTCTGGTACTCGCCCATAAAAGCTCAATATTCGAGTGGTTCTTTGTGATGATTTTTGATTTTTTCATCACCGGGACCGGATCGATTCCCGTATCAGCAATTCGGCCTGCAAATACAGAAATAACAGCCGGTGCCCCTTTTTCAAGGGCTTTAGCCACGACCTCCACCTGTTCTAGCGTCAAGATAGCGGTCACATTAAGCTTTACCCCTTCTTGCGTTAATTCACGTACCAATTTAACCGAACTTTCTTTTTTGGTATTGGTCACTGGAATTTTAACATATATATTATCCCCAAAACTTTTTAGCCTAAACGCTTGTTTTTTCATTTCCATCAAATCATCTGAAAACACCTCAAAGGAGATCGGGTGGTTTTTAACTATTTTGAGAACATCGGCGATAAAGCTTTCATAATCTTTAACACCGCTTTTTTTCATCAGTGAGGGGTTGGTCGTAAATCCTTGGATATGAGCAAGCGGCATCATCGAATGAAAATCTTCCATCCGCGCCCCATCGGAATATATTTTAACCTTCAAATCTTCAATTTTTTTCATGTTTGATTCCTTCTAAATATTTCGCAAACTCGTAAAGCCCTCCAAACGAGAGATCCGCTCCCGCCTCGCCGGCTTCCTTGCCCACTGAGACAGTTTTAAGCTGCATTTTCTTTCCGGCCAAGACATCTTTGGCGGAATCGCCCACCATATAAGAAGCATCAAGATCGATATTTAGCTTTTGCACCGCCTGCTCAAATAAACCGATCACCGGCTTGCGGCAATCACAATCGCGGACCAATGCATTATCCCCTACACCTTGATCTGCGCCTGTCGGGTGATGAAAACAAGCAAAGACTGCATCCAGTTTGACACCGCTATCCTGTAGCAATGATGACAACCGGGCATTGATCCTGCGCAACTCATCCAAACTCGTCTGGCCCTTAGCGGCGCCCGGCTGATTGGTCACAATGACAAGACGGTAACCCATAGACTGCATTGTCCGCATTGCCTCAACAGCTCCGGGCAATAGTCTCAGCTGGTCCTCCTTCAGTGGCGATCCGGCACCCACAACCTCATTAATCGTCCCATCGCGGTCAAGAAAAACAACCGGCATTTTCGTCAAAATATTTCTTTTGACCAGATCCCTAAATTCATTTAAAGAGCTTGGCGTTCCTATTTCAAAAAACCGGTTGTACACCTCATATCCGCATAACTGCTGTTTCTGCGAAAGCCGGTTGTATACATCCGATAGATCGGTTGCTTGGTCCTCCGGAATAGAATCAAAAATCTCTGATGAGGCCGCGCTAACACCGTAGTCCACATATTCCATTTCGGGAAAGGTGCGTTTTTTATCATAATTGGCTACTACACCATTCTTGAAAACAACATTACTTTTTTCAAATTGGTTTCTATTTCTCAAAATGCTCATTAGCGCTATCCGGCCTGAGGCCGACCGTGAACCCTCATAGCGATGCCATAAATCACTATAATCCATATCCATATAAGAATCACCGTAACAGACCATAAAATCCTTACCAAGCGATGGTTGCGCTTTTTTTAAGGCCCCGGCAGTCCCTAAAAGCCTTTCGCCGTCCTCCGAATACCGGATAGCCACTCCGAATTTTCTACCATCCCCAAAGTACTCTTTGATAGCCTGCGAACCATACCCAACACAAAACACAAAATTCTTAATATGATGTCTTTTAAAAAGCTCCAGTTGATAATAAAAAAAAGGCTTACCATGAACATTAACCATCGCTTTGGGCAGGCTTTGCGTTTGTTCCCGCAGGCGCGTACCCAGACCGCCCATTAAAACTACAACTAGAATATCTTGGTAAATCACGTTGCTTATCTTTTCTTTTATTGATTATAATATATATTAATATGTATTATACAATTATAATTATAAATATTCAAGCATACCATTAGTTTATCTCGCCATTCATCGAGTCTGAGGTAAGGGATGCATAGTGAAAAAAGCGCCCAGAGGCTAACCCAACTTTTTTTGCGTGATAGGTTGCGTGGGGGCAGGCGGCTTATACTTTAGAGCCGGGAAAACTCTCCCCAGCGGCGCAAAAATACTTTTTTCGTTCATCGCCAGCGCATATTCGACATAAACAGGGTCGCGGGAAAGATGACGTTCTTCCGTGCGTGCGCGCCAGTAATAAACGAGATTAAGCAGTGCCAGCATACCGCAAGCCCTGACGGCTCCAGGAGCGCCCATTTTTGAGATCCATGGGACCGAAACCAGCCAATACGACAGATTTTTGCCAAAATAAGCTGGGTGCTTCATCCACCCATAAGGGCCGTTTGTAATAATACCGCGATGAGTCAGATTGGAGAATCGGACCCCAAACATGATCGAGGCATAAACGTAAAGACAAATACAAGCCAGGATCAGGCATCCCCAGATGACGTATTGAGGCGTACCCGATAACCATGGACCCCATCCCGGGCTCGTTGCGGAATACTTGATGTAACAGTCAGAGAAAACACTCCAGAAAGGCTGGTAACAAATAAGGGCAGCCAGCCACCCTGCCCCGGTAGGTTCCGTCGACCGAATATGAGAGTCCAATATTCGAAAGGTCAGCAAATACCCCGCAGAGGCGATCACCACATCGATCATAAAAAGATAGAAATAAGTAAAATCAAAAAAGTGCTTAAAATCAGAAAAAACATCAGAAAAATTTACTTTTTTGAAGTCAATAATGTTGTTTTTGAAGTAGGTGTACATCAGTGCCAGAAAAAAAGATTTAACCAGCCATCCGAGGAAATGCTGGCGCAAGATCAGCCAATTAACTTTCTTCCAATCCGTCAGAAAGAAAAGACCCGCATGGTAGTACCCGTCCTCGGGTGTTTCCATGTAGCGGTCAATCATCATAAAATACGGAATTACCAAGGCCAGAAAATAAGGGGCGATTGTTTTAAGAAAATTCCAGTATTCAAAGTAAAACGAGCCGTGATATTCCGGCAACACCCAGTAAAATAGCGCGACCGAGCCAAGCGTCCCCGCCATGCCTGTGAGCTTGATCATCACACGGACCGTATTTGGAGTGCGGTGGCCCAGGCTAAAATTAAGACCCGTTGTCGGCTTCGCGAAATTCTTAAAGTAGAAATTCTCCAAAATGATGACCGGAATAACGTATGCTCCGTAAAGGATCAAGGCCGTTTGAACAATGTCAAGGCCAGGGTATTTTCTTAACAGGATCACCGTGAACGTGAATAAAACGACACCTATAAAACCAAAAAAAGGATGGGTGCACGACTTAGGCAGTTTAGTCATATGTTGGTATTATGTTACATTAAGTTAAAGAAATTATAAATCAGATTGAGTGACTTCATTACACAAGTTTCATTGCAACAAAACAACAACAAAATTGATCCCCCAGAAAAAGTGAGACAAGCCGACCTTCGGCCTGCCTCGGAGAAGATTTGACACTGCCGCAAACAGAAAGAATATACATTCTAAATTGCCAAAAGATCCAATCTTATTGCCCCTGTTGTTGGGGTAGAACCGAACCGGGCAGAACCAAAAACTGGCGGAGAGAGTAGGATTCGAACCTACGGTGCCTTTCAGCACAGCAGTTTTCAAGACTGCCGCAATAGACCACTCTGCCATCTCTCCTAAAATTTAGCACTTCATACCCTGCCCACCAACAGACAGGTCCATTTATGCAGGAAAGTTCAATTTCTTTATAACCGACATCCCGCCCATATAAGGACGCAAAACTTCAGGGATCAACACGGAGCCATCGGCATTCTGATAATTCTCAAGGATCGCGATCACCACCCGGGGAAGTGCCAGACCAGAACCGTTAAGCGTATGCACAAATTCGGTTTTTCCAGTGTCTTTTCGTTTAAAACGAATATTAGCGCGACGCGCCTGAAATGCTTCAAAATTACTCACAGAGGAAACCTCAAGCCACCTAGCAAGCCCGCAAGCCCAAACCTCTATGTCATAACACTTTGCAGCTGAAAAACCCATATCACCACTACAGAGCTGTAACACCCGGTAGGGCAATCCCAAAAGCTGAAGTATCTTTTCCGCGTCCTTGAGCATCTTCTCATGTTCTTCGTAGGAATTTTCCGGTTTAGAGAACTTCACCAGCTCTACTTTGTCAAACTGATGCACACGCACAAGGCCCTTTGTGTCCTTTCCATAAGAACCAGCTTCGCGACGAAAACAGGGCGTATAGGCTGTGTACTTTAGAGGCAAATCGTCTTCTTTTAAAGTTTCATCCCGATGCAAATTGGTTACTGGAACCTCAGCCGTAGGAATAAGATACAACTCGTCGTCTTTAAGCTTGTACATGTCTTCTTCAAACTTCGGCAACTGCCCAGTCCCGGTCATGGTTGCCCGGTTAACCAGTGCAGGAGGCCAGCACTCCTTATACCCATGCTGATCGGTGTGACGGTCAAGCATGAAATTTAGAAGAGCGCGCTGCAGCTTCGCTCCCATCCCACAAAACACCGCAAAACCACTTCCCGAGATCTTGGCGCCACGCGCCATATCCAAAATACCAAGCTCTTGCCCCACTTCGCTATGCTCTTTTGGCTTAAAATCAAACTTCCTTGGCTCCCCCCAGCTTGAAATGAGCGCATTGTCACTCGAATTCGCACCAATCTTAACACTAATATGAGGAATATTTGGGATTACCATCAGTATTTCATTCACTCTTCTCTCAATATCACCCATTTTTGATTCAAATTCATCTATTTTATGGGAAACCATCTTCATTGATGCTATCTTTTCCTTTGGATCCTGCCGAGCCTTAAGCAGCAGGGATATTTCGTCGTTAGCTTTGTTCTTTTGCGCTCTTAAACTATCGAGCTCACCTAACTGGGCTCGTCGCTCTTCATCCAGCTGTAAAAAGGCATCTAAATCCAGCTTGGGCGCCCGGACCTTAAGATGATCTCTTACTGATGCTTCGTTTTCCCTGATAAAGCTTAGATCCAGCATGCATCTACCCTTTCGTATATACTTGCAAAAGAAAATTATATCGGAATACAGCCTGAAAGTCGATAAATCGGTGCGTTTCTGAAGTCATTAGGACACAAATCGGAGACAAGCGTGACCATATCCTATTGTGCCCTAAAAAAAAGGAGATCTCGCAGTCTTAGGTACTTCCCTGATTCCCGTCCGCCTCCTTAATTCCCCCGTTATCATCACTTTACCATGTGATTGACTATCTAACCTGCATCTGAAGTCGCTCGATGGAAAATTAGTCACACCCATTAACAGGAAAGGTCTAGGCCGCTCAGTAAGAATCGTATCAGATAGACTCTTTACAGAGAAAAAAGCCGATTGCACTATTTTATAAATCTTTATCTAATAAATAGAACAGATTACAGCAATTCCTTACAAATTTTTTGATCATATCCCTTATTTTCTTCAGCCTCAGAAGCCTCATTCGGTATACAAAAAAACCACGC
>CAZAPB010000025.1:0-2954 GCA_964486835.1 uncultured Planctomycetia bacterium | reverse complement strand
GAAATATGTCTGCGATCTACCACAGACATTTTTCTATAGAAAATTCTCATATTTGAACCTATTTTTTTCCCATTAGCAAAACTATTATATGTATATCCCCATTGCTGGGAAAGTTCGTATCCGTTTTGGCTCAATAATTGCCTGTAATGATCAAATAGCCGTTTGACGTCAGGCATTTCATTTAATTCAAATCTTGACTGCCCCACCGACATGCGATCGGGATATTCGGGCTGGAAGCCGCTGAAATGATAGAAATACAATTTACCGCCATTGCATTGCCACAAATCGTCCGCGTGAGAATAAGATATCGATTGATGATGTAAGTTCCAATACGCAACATTATAACCATCCGACTTAATAACCGAGTAATTATCAAAATAGACCGGAACGAAATCAATAAACTTTTGATCAAGAAAATATCCTTTTGAGAAATCAGCGACACATTTGTTATCCAATTCCTTTTTCCACCATAATAAAAAAATATCCGTGGTGTCCGACTTGCGTACACCAATAAAACCTAGATTGAAAATGCCGTACATTAATATACGGGAATCATCCGGTTGTCTGCCATCTTCAGGATAGTATTGAGTCGTATGCGGTATCAAAATAATATCTGTTTGATCTAATTTGTTATAAAGATCACACAGGCTATTGGTGACCAATATATCGGGATCTAAATACAGAACTTTTTCCAGCCCTTTCGCGGATAAAAGGTGCCTCAATAACGACGGCTTGACTGCCGTGCATAGTTCGAGGGCGCTGTATTTAAATGTCATCTCATTAAAGCCTGCCAGTTCCAGATCATCTACATTGACAATCTCAAACTTCTCAGCCGCCGGATCGACATACCCCCGATAGTCATCAACAATCAGAACATAACATCTGCCCCCAGGATGCCACTCGAGAAAAGACTGGCAAAGCGTACGCGCTTGCGCGATATAGTTTTTCGCTATGATCGTACAAACAACAGGTTCTTTGGCTGAATTCATTGAATTATCTTTCCATGTTCTATTTTTCGGCGCTTGCCTGTGAAGAAATAATCTTTCTCCAAAATGCTAATATATCCCGCTCCTCCTGCGCTAACGAATAATGGCTAGTAATATACTCAGAAGCTTTCTTGCCCATATCCAATACAGCATTGCTATCTTTGCGATAACGAAGAATGATGTCTTCTACCGTTTTAGCGTATCCGATGAGATCACCATACACAATCGGGTAACAAAAATTAGTATCGAAATATTCTTTCCCGCCGCCGCCATCGTACCCTACAACAATGCACCCGCAAGCCATCGCTTCGCCCGGCGGCATAGGGCAACCCTCCTGGTCACTAAATGAAAGAAAAATCAATGATTCACCCAGTATTTTCGCTGTTTCCTTTTCACTGCAGTTACAGATATCAACAAATTGAAACCCATCTAAATTCCCTCTATATTTTAAAATATTGACTAATTGAAGGCAGTGGTTTGGGAGTTTTCGCGACATAAAAGCGATTTGTCTTTTTTTCGTCCGAATATATTGAAATATTTTAGAATCAAATCCATAGCGAAGCCGGGTCATTTCCAATCGAGGGAAAATTTCACGTAAATATTGATAGCTATGGTCTGAAATGACGGCAGTCTGAACAATCGATCTATTAACGTAGGGCGTCGCTGGCGCCTCTCCAATCAAAGGATAGCGCCAAAAAGTATAATGAGCGTTTTGATTAAGAATAACTTTTTTTACGGATGGCTCAATGCCGCCGATGTCAGGGCCGTAAATCTCCGGAATTACTAAATAATCTGACGGTTTAAGTTGAGCTTCTTTACTTCTTAGCGCCTCAAAACTTTCCCTTTTCCACGCTCGTATTCCGTCAAGGGTATCAGTCCTATATTTTTTACGAACAAATAATTTGACCACGTTCTTGAGCAAATAGAATGGGTTCCAAAAAGGCCCCGCTAAGAATCGCACAATGGTCAATATCCATCGGCTGCTATCTTCTCTCTCCTTAAAAATGTTCTTATAGCAAACTTTTGTGTTGTTTTGAAACCATGTGCATCTAAAACCTTTTTTTACGTGTAAAATATATGATTCGCATCCATTCCTGTTCAGAGTATCTACATAACGATATAATAGTTTTACGCCGCCGCTCGGCTCATTATTATCAGGACAAAAAATAAATATACGCGATTTATTTTCGAGCACAAATAGTCATCCTTTCTGGACCGGAGATTGCATAAGTCATTATAAGTACTGAAGATAAAACAAACAATATTTTTTTGTCTAATAACCAGCCCAGCTTTCTGCCTTCTCACCCACGTCGCCGCCACCTTTTATGAAGGCTCTTCATTTTCGGTTGCGCTACGTGAGTAAAGCAAGCCCTGGGTTACAAGAGACGCAATTGATTTCTTCCGCGCAAGGATGGCGAAAAGCTAGGACAGATTTTTTGCGTGGTAATACGCTTGGGCTTATTTCTAAGCCTGACGCTCTGCCCCTTATTTACTTTTTACTCTTTCCAACCAGACATGCCGGTTGCGGGATTTTCTTATACAAAAGCCTTTTTCATTCAATAAACGGATTGAATCCTCACGCTCTTCTTCGCTATGGATTTCAAGAACAATATTCTTTACTTTTGCCAGTGTCCTCGTCGATCCCCGGAACATAGCAGCGGCGCTGTTTTCGATATCCACTTTTAATAGATCAACCTGATCAATTGAATAGCGACACAAACAATCATCCAACGACCGCGAATGTACACGCCTATTTTTCGCATACTCCCCCGGCCCCTCAATGCTGTTGCCGCCGAACAAAGGGTCATTATATTTTATTTCGAGGGCCGGACCTGTCTTGGAGGCGAGCGCGGCTGTAATAGGCGCATAATTTGATTTAAAACAGTCCGGCAGGGCTTTTATTGTAAAATCATTAGCTTCCTGCATCATATCGACTCCATAGACAGTCGCTTGCGGATTTAAATAATA
>CAZAPB010000024.1:0-13278 GCA_964486835.1 uncultured Planctomycetia bacterium | reverse complement strand
CTCCGCGGTCACTTCGTGTCTGCTTCGGGTCGGGTCGACATCCCATGCTGTCGACACTTCGCTTCGGCCTTGAAGGCCTTTGCGTCGCCACCCGTCCGCATTCGCCGCTTCTAGCCGTCGCGGCTCATAAACTTGCGGCTCTATTCAAATCCTGTTACCACGAAAATCGGGGCGACAGGATTTGAACCTGCGACTTCTTGCTCCCAAAGCAAGCGCTCTAGCCGAGCTGAGCTACGCCCCGTAAAAATCCACATTTTCCTTGGCACCATATCCCCTGCCAAGGAAGTTAAATCATTCTAACAGTGTGTGAAAGGCCCCGTCAATCAAGACAAAATCAGCGGGAGCGTTTTTTGGAAAGGAGTCTATTGGCCGCCAAAACAAGATTTTTGGACGTAAAGCCGTATTTTTCAAGAAGCTTATCCGGGGACCCAGACTCGGCATAGCAGTCGTTCATCCCGACAAATTCCATCGGCACTGGAAATTCTTCCGAAAGTGTCTGTGACACCAAACTGCCTAATCCGCCCATGATCAAATGCTCTTCAGCCACCAGGACCGCGCCCGTCTTTTTGGCCTGCGCGACCAAAAGCTCGCGATCAATCGGTTTTAATGTGTGAATATCAATGACCGAGGCTTCAATGCCCTTGGCTTTGAGAAGCTCAGCGGCTTCAAGCGCTTCAAATACTAACAGCCCTGTCGCCACAATGGTCAGATCCTTGCCTTCTCGCAGAAGGACACCCTTACCGATCTTAAACTCAGAATTTTCGTTATAAACTATCGGCGCTTTAGGCCGCCCGGTACGCATGTAAACCGGTCCTTTATGAGCGATGGCATGCTTCACCAGCGAACGCGTTTGAAATTCATCCGAAGGCGAAAGCACGACAAATCCGGGCAGTGTGATCGCCAGCGCAAGGTCCTCAACCGACTGCTGAGAAGCCCCGTCCTCGCCGACACTGATACCGCTGTGAGAGGTGATAACCTTCACGTTAAGCCCCGGAAACGCGACACCAACCCGCAACTGCTCATAACCTTTACACATCAGAAAACAAGCGAAAGAGCTGATCACCGGGATCTTCCCGCAGGAAGCCAGACCCGTCGCGATACCCACCAGGTTCATCTCCTGAATGCCGATGTCAAAAAAACGCTCGGGGAACGCCTTGCTGAAAAAATCAGTTTTCGTAGACTTGGACAGGTCCGCGTCCATCACAATAAGATCGGGATTGGTTTTCCCCACCTCGACCAATGTTTTGCCATAGGCATCTCGCGTGGCCATGCCCATCTTTCTCTCCAGGCTCATGCGATCATCCCCACGATCCTTTGGATTTCCGCATCATTCTCGCCCAGTTCTTTGAGCGCGCGCGCCGTCTCATCCTTGGTCGGAGCTACCCCGTGAAAATTGTTGTTGTTCTCCATAAAAGAGACGCCTTTTCCCTTGACCGTATCAGCAATGATCACGCTTGGCTCATTCTTGGGTAAACGCGCCCATTCAATCGCCTCAGCCAACTCTTTGTGAGAATGGCCGTCGATCTCACGTACCGCCCAACCAAAAGACTTCCACTTGTCCGCGACCGAATACATATCCAAAATCTCTTTGGTCGCACCGGATAACTGAAATTTGTTCATATCCAAAATAAGGATAAGGTTGGACAATTTGCGAAACGCGGCAAACATCGCGGCTTCCCAGGTCTGCCCTTCATTCAGTTCACCGTCACTCATGATCACATAGGTAAGATAATCCTTTTTGTCGAGCTTAGCCGCCATCGCGGTACCAATGCCAATAGAAAGCCCCTGACCCAGCGACCCGGTAGACGCTTCGATGCCGTCAAGCCTGCGCACGTCCGGATGACCCTGAAGAGGACTACCCAACTGACGGAGCGTCAAAAGCATCTTGGGATCAAAATAACCGGCGTGAGCCAACACCGAATACAGCGCCGGGCATCCATGTCCTTTGGAAAAAATCAACCGGTCACGATCAGGCCATTTGGGCTGACTGGGATTATGGCGTAAAAAATGGAAATACAGAAGAACAAGCATATCCGTGCAGGAAAGCGACCCGCCCGGGTGCCCGGAGGCGGCGATGCCCAGCATCTTGATGATATCGCGCCGAACGGTAAGAGCCGTCGACGACATCTTGTCCCAATCAATGGGATTCATTTTTTGGCTATGAACTGAGGAAGAATTTGGCATAAGATGTTAAATTTTAACCCTTCCGGGGTTGTCCGTCAAACGAATCTTTTAGAGAAAATCTTGAGCTTATTCAGATACCCCTGTGCGGAACCTAAGAAAGTTCTCAAGCGAATCGCAGATCAGGTACGGATTGGTCTTCTTCTGCTCCCCCATCGAAACCATGGATCGATCCGAATAATTGTGCCCCGGACAAAGAACCGTCGAATCATCCAGCTTCATCAACTTCTGAGTCAGCGAGGAATACAGGTCCTTGGCACTGCCTCCGGGCAAATCGGTGCGGCCGCAGGCATTGATAAAAAGCGTATCCCCCGAAACCAGATGCCCACTGCAGAGAAAACACTGCGACCCCGGGGTATGTCCGGGCGTGTGCATGCATTCAATCTGCGTATCGCCCAGCGTAAGCTTGTGACCATTATCCACAACCCTAATATTGCCGTGACTAAAATCAAGAAACTCCTTATCATTCTTATTCACGTAGACAGGGCAATCAACCGCTTCCAAAAGCTCCTCGATGCCGTTGGTGTGATCAAAATGATAGTGGCTAACCAACACACCCTTTATTTTTAAGTCTTCTTCCTTTGCCGTGCGCAATACCGTGTCAATCTGCCAAGCGGGATCCACGACGAAAACTTCACGGGTCCTTTTAGAACCCACCAAATACACAAAGTTCTCCATCGGGCCGATCTCCATCTGTTTTAAATAGAGATCTGGTAAATCTGAGGCTGTCTTCGTCATTGCGAGGAGTCCCAGAGGGACGACGCGGCAATCCCATTTTTATAATGGCACAGGCGAGATTGCTTCGCCCCGGCTGCTGTCTTACGGAAGCAAGGCGCCGGGGACCCGCAATGACGGGCTTGTTTTATAGTTCGCACTTCACAAGCTCTATTTTTAGTTTTTTCGCGATCTCGAAAATCCTCTTATCACGGTAAAATTCGCCAAAGCAAATACGTTTAATGCCTGAATTAGCGATAAGTTTAAAACAATTCCAGCAAGGACTTGCAGTGGTGTAAATCGTTGAGCCATCTATACATACGCCGTTCTTAGCCGCTTGGATAATCGCATTAGCCTCCGCGTGGATAGTTGCCACGCAGTGATCATTCTCCATCATGTGGCCGATCTGACTGCAATGTTCAAGCTTGCGAATGGACCCGTTGTAGCCGGTCGAAAGAATGGTCTTGTCACGCACCACGACGGCTCCGACAAATTTGCGATCGCAGGTCGAACGGCTGGAAACCACCTTGGCAATATTCATGAAATATTCGTCCCAGTCAACGCGCCCGGAATGTTTGTTTTTCTTCATCAAGCCCTCCTGATTTTTAAAAAAATGTTTTCTTTGTGACATCTTAACAGCTCGCCGTCGCGCTAAGCAAGCGCGTCAATCCAAATAGCCGCCCACCGCTTGCAAAGGCTCCGTGGAATCTTTCTGAGAAACCCAGACGGCAATCGCGTGCCGCGAAGCGGCCGCCGACCGTTTGGTATCCAAACGTATGACAGACTTAAGTGCCCCGCCCTCATATCCCATCTCTTTTGTCATAAAAGAAAGGGCCGCAAAATCATGCCGAAACGTCTTTCCGCGATTCTCCCCACTCTCCACATCAACTATAACACCACATCCCAAATACGCGGCGGCGACCCAAACATGCTCAAGGAATTTTCCGTTGTATGGTAAATAGGTTACTTCAAACTCACCGTCCTGAGTTTGCCGGATCTTCAGCGTGCCGGCGTTCGTACGCCCCTTGATCTTGAGAGTAGGAGTAAGATACCAATCCCTTAGTTCCTTGCCGTTGTTGACGATCATCGGTGTATACACCGAGTCTGATTTCCACAGAGAAACATATTTTTTCTGCCGGGAGGTATTCTCCGGCGACCCCAGCGGATCTTTCCATCCCGTATAGTCCCAATAATCCACATGAAACGCGACCGGCACAAAAGATTTCCATAGATAGGGTGATTCTTTTAGTCCGCTCATCCACTCATCAGCCGGAGGACAGCTGGAACAGCCTTCGGAAGTAAATAACTCCATTAAAACCGTCTGCCCGGGCCCACTCTCAAAGGAGACTTCAGCACCAACGCACGGAGAATAAAGAAGCCAGATCACGATAAAAACAAAAAGGGCTGTTTTTCGCATGAAAAACAGCCCCTTAGTCACCGCTAAGAACAATTTATCTTACTTCAAGCACCGCTTCAGGCCGAGCATTGACATTGCCCACGAATGAAGCCGTCGCGACACCACACTCACTGCCGGAATTGTCCTTAACCGTCAGCACAACACGGTAAGTGCCGTTCTTTTGATAGGCATGGGCCACTCGCGCTCCCTCTGCCGATTCTCCGTCTCCAAAATCCCAATGATAAGAGAGCGCATCACTGCCGTCCGCATCATGAGATTTGGACCCGTCAAACTCTGTCTCCTTGCCAACACAGCATACAAAATTCTGTCCGGCATCCGCGATTGGCGCGGAGTTAACACGAATACGGGTTGAACTGACAGCGGTCGAACAGGCAAAACCTTGCCCGTTATCAGCGGTCACTGTCACCGTGTATTCGCCGCCCTTCTCGTACCGGTGGTTGGCTGTCGACCCACCGCTCCAAGTTGAACCATCGCCGAAATCCCAGTTATATTTGAGACCTGCGCTGGATACGCTCTGCGCGGTAAACGCCACGCTTTTGCCAGTACAAGAAGCTTCCGGGCCGGTGACGGATACCGTCGGACGATCGCCGATCTGTGCGGTCGTACTCGCCACGCCTGTCGAGCAATTGGTGCCCAAACCATCATCCACCGTCAATGCCACCCGGTAGGAGCCTGGTTTTTCATAAACGTGAGTGGCCACAATACCATCTCCGGCAGTACCATCTCCGAAATCCCAGGTATATTTACCGGGGGCCGAAGCCTGAGTCTTTGAAGCATCAAAAGATACAACCTCTCCCAGGCATGCCCTGGCCGGATCGCCGGCGCTGACTACAGGAGGATAATTGGCACGAACCTTTGTCACTGCGACATTACTATCGCACTCAAGGCCAGAGTTGTCCTTGACTGTCAAGATGACGTTGTACTCACCCGCTTTTTCATAAGTATGGGTCACTACCGGCTGATCACTGGTAGAGCCGTCGCCAAAATCCCATCGCACAGCTAATTGCTGCTTATCCAAGTCATAAGATTTGGAGGCGTCAAAGGTAAACTGATTGCACTTGTTAGAAGGCGGCTGGGGAACTTGCTTAACCGGACGCGGAGCGCGCTCAACACACGGCGCATAATCAAAAGGCGAGGTAAAAGATCTATTGCTGTGTTTATAAACCGGGTCACCCGAATCATGCTGAGTCTTGGTCGTATATTCATCAGCCCAGACTCTGGCCACTGTCAAAACCGTGAAAATGGCCACAAGAGAAAGTGTTATAGAAAAAAGTTTTTTAACCATACGCTTCGCGGGCTCCTTTTTTGAGTGTTGTTTATTATACGTTGCGATTAATTATTTGTCGACTAGGTAAGACACTAGGTAGAACGGCAAAAAATATAGGCAAACAAAATACAAAGTTCTACGCGAAAAGCAAAGAATTTGGATCTGCGCATTCTATGCATATACTAATTTATCTCTTTAAGAACAAACCGTCGTCGTTATCAATAAAAGCTCTTTCCAGCGTTCCCGCCAGCCAACAGTGTGAGTAGCATCCTCCACAACAGTAATACAGTCAGCCTTCTTATCGCTTTGCGCTTTTACGAAAGAACCCGCTATTGAATAAGGAACAATCCTATCTTTTGACCCGACAAAATGACGCTGGGGTATGTGCGCGATGTCCTTAGCTGAGTCGATAGGGTTTAACGAGCCTGCTAGAGGGCTTACCTTATGATAATCACAGAGCGCCTTTGTGTCCAAATTACCGGCGACCGTTCTTAGGCTTGTGACGTCACTACGCCTGGCCGCGGTTAATACCGCTATCGCGGCACCTCCGGAAAATCCTACCAGCTCTACGTCGGTCGCTTTGGATTTCGACTTTATTGTGTCAATGGCGGCGTTCATCGCGTCTACCACCTCAGGCGCGAACCGTTTCTCGGACCAGTAAACCGGATCACATGTTTTAAGATGAGACTCATTGTATTGGCCCGGCCTCGCCAGATACGCGACGCTGGGTGATGCGTCTTCCATCGCCAGATAAAATGCCACCGGATCAGACGGCGTCGGGTCATCCGATAAAACGCGGCGCGACTTCCATGCCGCGCCATCCCCCTCGATATATATACGTACCATTTTACTGTTTGGGGCAAATCTACTGTACGAGATGAGGTCAAATATACCCGCTGTTATTCGAGATTTAGTAAAACCCGCGGCATAAACTTTGGGATCCGCCACGCCTTCTTTATTAAGCAAAGTCTTATTCGCCGCACAACCGTATGACATTATTGCAACAATAACTACGGAATAAAAAAACCGGGCCAGTTTGAAATTTTTTCTCACTGTTTTCACTTAAAACTCATACTTCACCGTCGCCGAGCCATAGATACCCCAAAACTCATCTTTGAGTTCACTACTGCATTCACCTATGAGGGTGATGTCGTTTTTGAGGTTTAGAGAGAGTTTGCCTCCAAGGTTAAAGCTGGATTGAGCGGGTTTGGCGCCGTTAGTTTCAAAGGATGAGCCGCCTCCCTGGAAGGCTGAGGTTGTCTGGACAGTGTCTCCTACAAAGTCATAGAGCCATCTGCCGTAGAGTTCTGTGGTGAGAATACCGTGCTTTGTTTTAACGGGGTATTCGATCTTTGCTCCCAGACCTGATTGGAGCTGGTCATAGTCTTGGCTGGCGACACTTAGTGATAGGGCGTCTGCTCCGGTCTCGGTATAGCTTTGAAGGTATAGATGGGTGTAGTTGAAAGAGACTACAGGGGTAAGAATTAGTTTATTGCCTGTGTTGATCTTGTAGCCTGTTCCCAGATAGAGTCCATATTCCTGGCCTTGATACTCGGCGTTGGCTTTTCTTGATAGAGTGCCGACGGTGATGTCACGCTTTGCGTCATACCAGTTCCATCCGAAGGTTCCTGCCGCGTCTATAAAGTATGGAGAGTTTTCATTCTCATAACGGCTGTAGAGGGCTGCTTGGCCGCTATCAATGGAGGTGGTGGCGTTATTGATATCAGAGTCTATATTGCCGTTGGCGTATCCACCGGATATTCCAAGAGTCAGGGAGTCACTGACAAGACGGTCTATACCCATGGCGGTACCGGCATTCCAGGCGGTGTATCCGGCTATGCCTTTACGAGTGTCTTGATCCAGGTAGCTGCCGTAGCCTTTGGCCCAGAGTTCTTTTGACTTAGGCTGGTCACCTGAGGAGATACCTGTGGAGGGTGTAGGGTTCTTGGTACTGCTTAGAATGCTTTGTACTCTTTGAAGACAGACTTCTTTGAAGTTATTGAATATAGAGGAGCTTGTATTTAAGACAGAGGCGTCGGCTACAGGGGTTAGGGTGTCCAGTGCTGAGGAGGTTTGGGAGGTGCTTAGGCCTTCTAGCGTATTGAGAACTGTGGTCATATCAGCTGTGGGGTTGGTGACATTATCGAGAACGGAGCCGACGATGGAGGCGCTGGAATTAGACGCTGTGTGCTGAAAGCCACTCGCAGAACGGTTCGCGGTAAGGACAAGGTTGTTGCCTGTAGCCGCTCCGGTAAAAGTAACGTACTGACTGCTTGAGGTTATGGCGCCGGGCACGTTGCTCACGCCGGTGCCTGCCGTATCTATCACTGTGAGGGAGGCGTTGTTTGGTATATAACCACCGACAGTGACGCTCACAGCGCTACCGGTATCGACGGAAGCGGCTGAGCTGGTTGAGACCTTGCCGTAACTTAATGAGGATTTGGCGGTGAGTTTCAATGTCGTGTTTGCCCCTTGAGTGTACGTGCCGGCGCAGGTCATGGTATTCGTCGAGGCGTCGAGAGTGCTCGTGCCGGATAAAGTAACGGCAACCGCCGATGAAGCAGCCGTCAGCTTATACGCACCTGCGGTAGACAGGTTTATCTGGCCGAATCCCGATGTGTCGAATGAAAATGTCTCGCCGGCATTGGGGGTAAGGTTCAGGATAGCTGTAGCGTCGCCGAAGACGGCCCCTGCGAGGATTACAGTGCCCGGCAAAAAATTTATCGTTTCAGTTGCTCCTCCGTTCGCTCCGGCGTACATGGCATAGCTACCTACACCAGTGGCTGAGAGAGTGCCGCTATTATTGAAAGTATTGCCAAGTCTCGCGTATGCGGCACAACCGCCATCACCCGTGACCGTTATAGTACCCGTGTTAGTCTTTGTGCCGCTGTGAAAACATGTCATGCCGCGACCACCGCCGGATACATTTATAGTACCGTTGTTGATGATGTTGTGGGTTGTGTCAGCGTACATTCCGGTACCGCCGTTGGTTACGGTAATAGTTCCATTGTTGGTGCTTGTAGAGGCGAGCCCTCCTACGCTATACATCCCCATGCCGCTAGCAACTGTGATCGTCCCGTTGTTGGTTGCCGTTGAAGCTCTGTTCGCATGCATTCCGGTTGCGCTACCTGCGGCGGAGATGCTGCCGTTATTGATACCGGCATTAATGTATAAAAGTATACCTATACCGTCAGTAGTTCCACCTAATACAGAAATAACACCGCTGGCGGTGTTCGTAAATGTCGACCCCTCCTGGGCATATACACCCCTACTGGAGGACCCGCTGACCGTTATAGTGCCGGAATTGCATCCGCTTACCGCTTCGCCTTCTGAGGTGACACGCATACCGTTTGAGTTTCCACCGCTCGTTGTGATCGACCCCTCATTGGTGGCTACGCCACCGGCCGCCACATAAATACCATATGATGACGATCCGCTGGTATTAATGACCCCTGTACTTTTATTTGTGGGGTTACCTCTGTACCAGTCCGAGTACATGCCATTTTTACTATTATTAGTATTGGTTATTGCGGCATAATTGTTCCAAGCGCCGTCAAGCGTGGTATTTGTTAAATCGGTATAGTTGTCAGCAGACATAGCGACATTGGGTAAAGCCACGGTGAAGATCACTGCTATTGCCAATATAAGAAATAATGTTTTTTTCATTGCCCTCCCCCATTTAAAACTGCAGTCAACATTCACATAGCCGTAATCGTCAAAAAAAATTCTTAGCCCCATCTCGTTTATCATACTTATATATTTGTATCATATTATAACTATATATATGTAAGTTCAAGCTTTTTTGGACAATTAATTGGGTCTATCTTATAACCCATGCTTGGGTAATTGTATGTTGAGTGCGCTTTTGATTGGACCACGTCCAAATGATTGGGGTCTGTTCGTATTCTTAAAACTGAACCTTCACCGTCGCTGAACCAAAGACGCCCCAATTTGGGGACGCGTACCGAGATTGGGTCCGTGTCCGCAGACTATATCACCCAGACCCAAAATATCAGTGTCCCGAATGATAAGGCAAACGGTGGATGATCGCGTAAGCGCGGTAGATCTGCTCGGCCGCGATCACGGAGGCCAACTCATGCGGATAAGTCATGGGTCCAAAAGACCACAATAGGTCCGGCTCGAGATCCTTGATATCCTTGTCCGTAAAACCGTCGGCGGGGCCGATCATGATCTGAAGTTCTTTGGTGCCGGAATTTCTTAAGTTTTGTACCGCCGCGGCTAATTGCTCCGAAGAGAACATCTTCGCCGTTTTTGAGGTGTGGCACACCCAGATTTTTACTCCGGACCTACACTTTTCTTCCAATCCCGAAACGGCACAACCGTCAAATCTGTCGATACGAGAAACATATTCATCAAACAATAGAAATACCGCCTTGGATTTAAATGATTTACGGATGTTGGAGGAAGCCCAGGCCAGACGAAAAACGATTTTCACCGGCCGCTCATTGCTTTAGGATAAGTTGATCGGCTTCCTGCCATGGGATCGCGGTCACCCGATCGCTTAATTTCTGTCTGCGGGGAACACGGCAAACTAAATAGCCTGCGTCACAATTGTGATATTCCGATATAAAAAGTTCAAGATGTTTGATATCTGAAATCGTCGGCATGTCCGTCCATTTGACCTCAATGGGAATGTACCGCCCGCCGATCTCAATGACCCAATCAACCTCGGGCCCCTCGGGATCCCGCCAGAATAGAATTTGCGACGATTCCTGTGTCAATCGGGCAGACCGGATAAGCTCAAGCCCGACCCACTGCTCAAGAAGACGTCCGAAATCCTGTCTCGAAAGCCCTGTTCCCTCGTGCGCCGCCAAACGCCGCACTCCCAAATCAAAAAAAAGATATTTGGCGGATTTTGTTAATTTTTTCCGGGTTTTACTTTTCGTTAAAGGCTCTACCCTTTCGACAATCAGGCAATCTTCAAGGATCTGGTAGTAAGCGGCGATCGTTGTATGTGCCGTCCCTATCTCTTGTGAAAGCTTTCGAAAATTAACAAGCTGGCCCGATTCCGAAGCAGCATACTGTAAAAACTTCCCGAAAGTTCCCAGGTTTCGCACGATCGCCTCGGCACGGACTTCCTGCTCCAGATAAGTGGTCACATAAGATCTCAAATCTTTTTCGCGGTCGGCAAGATCGTCAATAGCCGCCAATCCCGGAAGCGACCCGTATAGAAGGTTTTCGTTTAAATCTTCAACAAAATGCTCCCGTAAAATAAAGGGATCCAGCCTCAGGGCCATCACGCGACCAGGCAAAAGATTGACATTGGGGCCACGTCTGAGTTTTCGGGCAGAAGAGCCCGTCAATATAAACAAAGCCTGGTGCCGATCAATCAGATCCTGAACCACATCCATCATCGGAGGAACTTTTTGAATTTCATCGAGCACAACCAAAGGGCGCTGATTGTTTTTTGCACTAAACTGGGCGACCTCACGGACAAGCGTCTCGGGGGCCACTTCGTAGGCCTGCCTGACATCCGACCTCAAAAAAGAGATCTCAAGATCCGCCCGCAGTCGGCCAATCAAAGTCGTCTTGCCCGTCTGACGAGCGCCCAGAAGCAAAACGCTCTTCTCACGGGCCAGCGCTTTTTTTATTTCATCTTCTTGCAATCTATGTATGTAGTTCATACACTCCATTTTCCACGAAATATGAGTCTTTGTAAACAAGAATAGTATTTTTTCTCTAACCGCATTTTATAGAATGAGTTACGGCCTTACACCATCGACCATAAAGCTTCCAACGGTCCTTAAATTTTGCATTGCGCCTGACATTTCGCATTTACCCAAACGCGTACGATCTAACGCACAAATCTGTCGTCTCTGATTGTCTTTCTGGTACTCTTCCTCAGATTTTTCAACCCACATCGCCGTTCCTCCAATGATAATCCGTTTACTTAATCAACCCAGTTCCTGGCGCGTTTAACCGCCTCAAGCCACTGCCGGTAATAAACGTCTCTATTTTTAAAAAACTTGCTCGGATAAAATATTTTTTCAACCGCGCGCAGACGCCCAAATTCACCCGCATCCTTCCAAAATCCAACCGCGATGCCCGCCAGACCCGCCGCGCCAAGCGCCGTCGTTTCAAGCACTTTAGGCCGCTCCACCGGAATGCCGAGAATATCCGCCTGGAACTGCATCAGAAAATCATTCGCGCTGGCGCCTCCATCGACACGCAAAGAACGGAAACAGCGCCCCGTGTCTTTTTTCATCACCTCGAGAATATCACGCGTCTGGTAAGCGATGGACTCCAGCGCTGCGCGGACAAAATGCTCGCGACGGGTTCCTCGCGTGATCCCCAGAAATGTCCCCCTCGCGGAGGGATCCCAATAAGGCGCCCCCAGACCCACCAGCGCCGGAACAAAATACACGCCGTCGTTAGAAGCGAGACTTTTGGCCATTTTCTGCGTATCTGCCGCGCTGTGAATAATGCGTAAACCGTCGCGCAGCCACTGCACCGCGGCGCCTCCTATAAAAATGCTTCCTTCCACCGCATATTCCGTGTGTTTAAGATCACCCAACGACCAGGCAACCGTAGTCAGGAGATTTTTTGAAAAGCGGGGCTTGGAACCGGTGCTTTCGAGCATAAAAAGACCGGTGCCGTAAGTATTTTTGATGACACCTTCCTGAAAACAGCCTTGAGCGAAAGCGGCAGACTGCTGGTCGCCGATGACACCGGCGATCGGGATCTTTTTTCCAAAAAGCTTCTTGTCTAGCTCGGCCCAAACACCGCTTGAGGCAACCACTTTAGGAAGAATACTTTTTGGAACACGGAAAAGGTGGCAAAGCCCATCGTCCCATCTTTTAGCGCGCAGATCAAAAAGCATCGTGCGCGACGCGTTGGAAGTGTCAGTCACATGTGCCTGGCCGCCGGACAGCTTCCAAATGATCCAGCTGTCAATAGTGCCGCACAAAAGTTCACCCCGCGAGGCTTTTTGCCGGGCGCCTTTGACGTGGTCTAAAAGCCAGGTCAATTTGCTGGCGCTAAAATAAGCGTCAAGAAATAAGCCTGTCTTGCCGTGTATCTTTTCCGCCAGACCCTTTTTTTTGAGTGCCTGGCAAAAGGGTGCCGTGCGGCGACATTGCCATACGATCGCGTTATGTAGCGGCTTCCCCGTTTTCCTATCCCAGATGAGCACCGTCTCACGCTGATTGGTAATACCGATCGCCGCGATGTCATCGGGACTTATTTTTTTGAATGTCCGCGAAAGAATATGCTTTACGCTATTCCAGATCTCCTGGGGGTCATGCTCGACCCAGCCGGGCTTGGGGTAGATCTGCGTGAACTCCTCATAGACCTGCGAGACAATACGTTGACGCCGGTCAAATACGATCGCGCGATTGCCGGTGGTCCCCAGGTCCAGCGCTAGTACATATTTTCGAGTTAATTTATTCATAATACGTCCACAAACTGATGATTTTGACGGATTTTTTTTCTTTGTCTACTTGATAAACCAGGCGGTGTTGAATATTGATTCGACGGGAATAACACCCTTGGAAATCCCCGATCAATTTTTCATAGGAAGGCGGATTTTGAAAAGGATTCACTTCTAATACGTCAATCAGCGCATCGATCTTCTGCCGTAGATCAGATTGTAAAATTTTTTTCGCGTCTTTGCACGATTGACGTGTCCAATACAATTGCCATTTCACCACGGGCGTTTCTTGGAACAATGGGACAACGG
>CAZAPB010000023.1:0-13735 GCA_964486835.1 uncultured Planctomycetia bacterium | reverse complement strand
GTATTCAAGATCCAGAATATCTTCACCATCGGCTCACCTCTGGCCATATTCTCCATGAAATTCGGAGGTGCCAAGGCCTTTAAAAACCCCATTCGCGTCGAAGACGACAACGGACGCTGGCTTAATATCCTCGATAGAGACGACATCATCGCCATGCCTATCAAGAAGCAAAACGCTGAGTATCAAAAAGTCATCTCAGCCGACTACAGAGTCAACTCCGGATGGTTCTTTGGCGCGCATACCAAATACTTTGAAAACAGCCCGACTTTGGAAGCCATCGCCGCCAAGCTTGCCATTGATTGGGTGGTGCTTAATAATATTGGAACAAAAGAAGAACAGGCTCATTTTTACCGGGAATACGATAAAGATACTGGATTAAAACGTCGTGAAACTCACCAAACTAAACCAACTTCCTGAAGATGGTCGGGCCACCAAAGGCACCTGGGAAATCACCCCCAACCACGAAGTCCAATACTGCGCCGAAGGCAAAGACGAGGAGATAAAGTTTAAAGGCTCGCTTATCGCGGCGGAGCCGGACGCTCTTGTTATTTCAGTGACACAAAGACAATCTGACCAAATGACTGTCACAAATAACGTAAAGCTTGCCGGCACCTGGAAAGTAAACCTAAAAAACCAGATCGCGTTCGAATTCCACAAAGAATCCGGCAAAAAAGACGTCCTGACATACAAAGCCGCCTGGTCTGTCGGCGACAACCATGAGATTCTCTATACCTACACACCAACCTGCTCCGGTGGCCGGCCGAAGGCCGGCCTGTCTCTGGCAGAAAAAAATGAATCGCGCCTCTCGACCCAGGAGCCGAGGCATCCCGCCGTCAAGAGAGCGCATAAAGTAAAGACTGACGCGATAGCGTCAGTCTTCTCTGAAGCCTAGCGCTCTCTTGTAAGGCGTGGCATAAAATAGTCTCTTGGTTTTGAAAACGCTTGTCTTCCGTGAGGAAGACTTTCAAAATCAAGAGACTCCATCCTCTATACTCCAGGTCCACGGCGGAAAATAAAGGGCCTCCATAAACCCGCCGTGGCGACGTGCGCGGGAGGGGGTGCGGTCGGCCGTACATCCAAGTGCGTCCCAAAAAAATATGCAGCATCCAACTTTCTGACGACGACCGAAGGGAGAGCACCCCCTCGTCGAGGATTTACGGGGGAGGGTGGCCGCGCAGTATAGGTCACGAAGTGACTCAATAATCTTTTAGCTACTAACGCTTCAACAAAAAATTTTAGCGCCCCCATCCGTACCCGCAATTCCCCTGTGTCTCCATCCGCCCTGACCTAAGGGCGGTGCCGCAGTCATGCGGCAAAATGAGGCGACGGCCTAGTCGCCGGTGGAGTGACGACTGAGCCCAAGCGAGGGAGGAACGGGGCTGCGGGTTTGACTGTGTTTGTCCGAGTGATTATTTGTAACTCAATAATTTTATTAGAATTATGAGACCATTTTTTTGTGTTCGTCTTCGGGAGTGGCGACGCTGGCGGTCCAGAGTTTCACTCGTCAGTTTTTGACGTTTGAAAAATTTTGAGCCGATGAAGTTTTAGAATTTTAAAAATATAATCCGCACGTAGAAATAATCTGCAGAAATCTGGGACGTATGCAGTCTAAGGCTAGCAGGTACGGTTCCGTCTTCTCCTAAGATGTTTTTTGTTCAAAAGATTGTGTGGTAAAATTATGCTCACGTTCGAGAGTTGGTTGACCGGGCATGCTTTACTTTTTGTCATTTGGTGGATCTACCCCAACAACAGGGGCAATAAGATTTCGGGGTTGTGATTTCAAGGTTCTACCCCAACAACAGGGGCAATAAGATTTCGGGGTTGTGATTTCAAGAGCACAGCGCTCTTACTCGAAGTCTATAGTTCTCAAAATTCCTGAAGCCGTAAGCCTCTCGTCCAAATCAAGATTTGTCCTATCCTCAAGCGATACAATTACTTCCAAGTGTTCTCTGGAAATGCTTGGACGGATTTCTCCGGTCTAAGGATCTTTTTTTGTGGCTGGTAGCTACTAAACTGCTTTTATGCGCGTTGCCACTCGCGCTTTTTAAACACCCGGCTTAGTTTTTTTGAGGCTACGCACTGCCACTTCAATGATTTGTTCCAACTCGCCAAAACCTCCCATTTTTAAGAAAAAACCAGATACTTTCAAGTCGGAGGTTTTATGCAGGAGCGCATCGTCGGCGTGAGCAGTCACCAGTATCACCGGCGTTGTCTGATTGAACTCACGTATCCTTTTTAAGGTCTCAATTCCGTTCATCTCTGGCATCTTAAAGTCCAGAAACACGATGTCGATGTTGCCTTCCTCGATAATCTTAATTCCGGCAGGTCCGCTGGTCGCGGTTTGCACCTGGTAGCCCTTGGTTTTCATCCAGAAGGACATCGTCTCTAAAAAATCCGGCTGGTCGTCGATAAAAAGGATACGGATGTCGCTGTTTTGCATGGAAAGCCTAACCTCCTGGGGTTAATTGCGGTTTAATTGGGAGTGTGAATGTGAAGGTAGAGCCTTTTCCATAGACGCTGGTGACGGAGATCTTTCCTCCGTGTCTTTCCACTATCTCTTTGGAGATAGAAAGGCCCAGTCCGGTGCCGTCAATGCCTTCCTGACTCCCGAATTGTTCGAAACGTACAAAAAGTTTGGCCATATTTTCTTTGCTGATACCGCTACCGGTATCACTGACAGCGCTCTCGGCTGACTGGCCGTCATCGCTCCACCTTGTTTTTACGGTGATCACCCCGCCGGATTTAGTGAACTTGATTGAGTTACCAATCAGATTATTGAGCACCTGCGTGATTTTGTTAGCATCGAAAGAAAGCTCTTGGATGGTAGGGTCATAGTCGTTGACGAGTTGAATATTTTTTGACCGCGCCCAGGTATCCAGCGAAGCGCAAACCTCATTGACTACCCGGTCCAGACGAGATGGGGAAGGTTTTATCTTGAGTTTTCCCGAATCAATCTCGGCAATGTCAAGCAGGTCTTCAACAAGATGACTTAAGTGGCCCAGATTGCGTGAGATGATATTGATAAAATTGGTTTGCGTGTCGTTAAGATCACCGGCTTGAGGGGAGAGGAGGATCTGCGCCGCATTTTGCATCGCTACGATTGGTGTGCGGAATTCATGCGTTACGTTTGAGACAAACTTATTTTTTACCTCGTCTAGCTGCTTTTGCTTGGTGATGTCAGTGAGGATGTTAACCATGCCGACCGTGTCGCCATCTTCGTTTTGGATGACGGCGCTGGAGGAACGGATGGTTTTTTTCATGCTTTCATCTTTACCGGCCACCTCGATCATTCTTTCGTTCTTCTCCCCTGATTCACGGCTCAAAGAGACCAACATTTCATCTTTGATGCCTTCCATAATAGATTTTCCGATCTTTTTTTCCTGTTGGATGCCCAGAAGCCTTTCGGCTGATGGGTTCATGAGCAGGACCTCACCCTTTTTATTGACAACGACTAACCCTTCGGTGATACTGCGCACAACAGCCTCGGTTTGTTTTTTTTCGGCCTCCACTTTTTTGTAAACCTTCTCGATGACTTCGCACTGGTCTTTGGCCTCCTGACACTGCTTTCTAAATTTCTCGACCTCTCTGGTTTTTTCCATGGAGATAACTTGATATTTGACCGAATATTCCTGTTTGATATTTTGGATAAGTTCTTCGGTCTCCTCCTTGACGATGTTGGATATCTCCAGGCTGGTTTTGTCCGGATTTTTAGTTTGCGCAAGAACTTTGCGAAGTTTATCGCGGATGATGGACTCACGTTGATTGATGACCGCATCTGGCGCGTCTGGACGCTCAATGCCAGCCTGCTCGTTGCGCAATTCTTTTTTTAAGAAAATTGCGCAGTAAATCAGATAAATCATGATCGCCAGCCCCGTGCCGACGGCGATAAAAATGAGGCTGTTAAGGTTAAGCAAGAAGGGATCTCATAAGTTGATGTGGGTCCTTGTCCAAACGGCGTCGTCTCGGCTCCAGCATGCTGTAGTTAGATATCACCTAAAATCTGCCTTCTCTTAAAGGGCATAATTACCAAGTTCCCTTGGGTTGATAGAATCGTAGAACAGATTTAACTAAATTATATTACCATAATTATCTAATATTTTAAGTAGATTTTACCTATACTCAGCCCTTTTGATCAATGGATAGTTTTGGGCGAAAAAGTATGATTAATTATCAAATTAATATTGACATAAGATAAAAGGTAGTGTATTTTCCCAGTAGCGTCATAAAAAATGGAGAAAAACCCAATGACTGGCAGGATTGTCCAAAAATCGATCTCTGTGATTCTGGTATTCACGTTTTCTTTTTCCAACATTCTCTATGCCGCCGATGTGCGTCAGATGCTCTTGGACGCCAAAGCCGCTTTTGAATTCGAAGACCAGCGGCGGGGTGGAAGCGGCCAGACAGCCGATCAATTGGCCAAGTCTCTTGCATACAGCGAGTCGGTGGTTGGACAGCTAAACGACATCGCCGATCTTGAGAAAATGAATTTTAGTCTTACCACTCAAAACGGTGATGTTTTGCGTTATGTCGGTGACAAGCTGGGCTCTGTTGTGCGGCCCGACGGAACACTCCTTCAAAATATTACACTCGGCCAAGATGGTTCCATCCAGAGCGCGGACCTCCGGCTCTCCGACGGTTCTATCCAGGTATTTGAAAACGGGCAGATCATTGGCTACCGGACGCCGGAGGGCACCCAGGTATTTTACGAGAATGGGCTCATTCAAAAAACCATATCCAGGGAAGGGATAGAGACTCTCTATTCCTATGGCAGGGATGAAAGCGGCAATATTATCGAAACCGTTTTGGAGAACTCGACCTCTACGACCATCTACGGCGCGAATGGAAATCTTAAGGAAGTCATTCAAAAGGCGGACGGCCGGCATATTCAATACACCGATGGGATTCTTTGCTCAATCACAAATCCCGATAATTCAAAAATACTGTTTCAATCTGAAATTTTAAACGGTCAAACAAAAGTAATTTTCAAATCGTATACGGATGCCTTCGGTGTTGTCTATCAGACAGAAAACCAATACCTCCTGCCGGACGGCTCAACGCTTAAGGATATTGTTTGGGGAGAGCAGGGCCAAGTCCTAAGTGCTGTGCTTGAAAGTATCGATGGTAATGTTTACACCTTTACCCAGGGCCTTGTAAGCTCGGTCGTTCTCTCTGACGGCTCTTCGATCCAAAATATTTCCTGGGACGCGAACAATAAAGTCAATAGCGCGACATTAACCGGCCCCGACGGGTGGCAATACGTCTATGAGAATAAGCAGTTGATCCGGTCCATAGACCCGCAGGGCATCGTGGTGGTTTATAGCTACCCGCAAGGCAAGATCATCGCGGTCACAGGCGGCATTACTTACGAATACTTATCGGATAAAACACCTACTAAGATCACCTGGGTCGACGGCTCTTACAGTCAGTTTAACCTCGCGGGCATCTATAAAGGCTTGCGGGACAAGGATTATTCTTCCCAAGGGGTCATCACATCGGTCTACGAATACCAGACGGATTTAAGTGGAGCCATCATCACCCAGAAAAGAGATGTCCTTCCGACGTTGTATAATACGACAACCCTTCAGGGCACAAGTCTTTCTGCCTCAACTAATCCTGCTTTTAAGTTTACGGCGTTATTTGCGCCAGATGGCTCTGTCGATCAGTCTGTGCAGGCACAGGCCGTCGCGGGCAGTAAATCTCTGAAACTTAACCTTGTCGCGGGATCCTCTTCAACTTGGACCTTTGGCGGAGTCGTCAAGCCCCTTGGGATTACTTTGAAAAAGGGCACGCTCTACAATGTGGAATTTGCCTGGCAGTCCACCAAAGCAGTGATTTATGTTTATCAGGCTCTCACCGCCAAACCCGCCACTGCGGCAGTCACTATCACCGACAGGAACTGGAACCCTACTTTCTCAAGCATTGCTACCAATGCCGTTGTCACTCTCGATGCTACGTCCACCTCTCGCGCCAATTACACCCAAAAAATCGCCATTAACGATAAATATTCCGCTTATCAGCCGCTAAGCCCTTCCCAGAAGATAAACTTCAGGTTCAATACCAGCTCAAGCGGCAACGCCGTCTCTTTTACCGCCAACCAGACCAAATCGGGCAATATTACCCGCACACTGACGTTTGCCTATCTTTCCGGCAAATGGACGCTGACGCGTTCCGATCTTGATTCCAAGACCAATAGAACCACCAAAACAACCTCTGCAGTTAACCAATCGCTGGCTTATGGCAAAGATTATGTGGCCGAATTGAGAATAGAGGGGACCAAGGCCAATCTGTATGTCTATGACAAGGTATCGCAAAGACCGTTGACCCCGACAGTTTCTATAGTGGCTTTTGCCGTGGCCACCAAGCTCTCAGGTGCTTTGACCAATGCCACGGTGGATGCTCAAATACTAAAGAACCTTTCTAGCCCAGCCTTGTCCGCGGTCAGCTCAAAACCTCTTAGCATCGCCATGAACAGGCTAGATGAGCTTACTGTCACGAGGAAAACACCCAATATTACACGGATGAATTCAAGCTTTCTGGACCAGTCAGTATCCTTTGACTGGCTTTTGTACAATAACGACGCGGGCCTTGCCCAAATCCGGCAAAAGGACGGCTCGACACTTCATTTTGAGAGGGGCCTCTTAAAGGAAGCCCGGGATTCTAAAGGCGATCTGACAAGCTTTGATTTTTCCCAAAGTAGCTTTGGCAATCTCTTAGGCGCAAGCCTTACTCAAAACGGCCTGACTTCTCATTATGACGAAGCCGGGAATTTATCCTCGGTAAAAATAAACGACACGACAATTTTTTATCAAAAAGAAAACCAAGCCATCGATTTTATTCAAAAAGACGACGGAACCGAGATCCACGATATTGTTTTTGACGAGAATGGAACTATTAAGAACTCGACGATTATCACCTCCGACGGCGACCAGAGATATTACGAAGATGGGCATTTAAAAAAAGTCATTCGCGGCGACCAGTCGGAGCTTGATTTTGCTTATGACACCGAAAGCCTCAAAGATACGCTCTCAAGACTTGTCACAAGCGCCAAGATCATTTACAACTTTGATTACACGCCCGATGCCATTAACGCGGTTCTCGATCCCTCGATAGTGCCAAGCACTGAAGATATTACAAATATGCAGTACGACCATGACTTTAACCTGAAGAAGATCGTCCGTCAAAATCAACAGATCATCGAATACTCGCAAAACCAGAAGATCGACAAGATCATAGAGCCTAGCCAATCCCCGAAAGTATTCGGTTATTTCCAGGACGGCAGTTACACGGTCACCCAGGACAACATCCAATCCTTTTATGACGCTAATAACAATCAGTTTAAAACCATGATCTATCCTGACGCGCAGAACGCCAACAAGCTGGAGGTTGTCTATCAATACGCCAAGATACGCCAGATCAAGAAAAACGACGCTCTGACCTTTGAATACACCTATTCTTTTGGTCCTGATAATAAGGAAGTCACCTATATCAGGGACCTTCAGGAAAAGACCGTGAAGACTTACCAAGACAGCATACTTTTGACCTCTTTGGATGAGAATACCACCGTACTTTCCAGTTATTCGTATACCAAAGACAAAGTGACCAATGTTAGCGTCACCCGCCTGGGTAGGACCCTGCACACCTACCAATACACCTATGACGGCGACAACACGGTCGTTCTAGACGAAGAAGGGGTAAAAAGAACTTACAACCAGAGCCAGCAATTAGCCTTTCTTGAAAAGCAAAATTCTAAATATGCTTACACTTATTCCGCTGATGCTCAGGGCAATCAGATAGCTCAAGAAACACTGGTTGGAAAAACGCTCTCCGACGGCTCGGCCATTTACTATGACACCGCCAAAAGTTCCAACATTCAAAAGATTCAAAAAGCGGACGGATCGGTGATTACCGATATTCAGTTAAACAGTGATAACACGCTCAAACAGGCGACCATCACGCTGCCGGACGGTTCAAAAAAAGTATTCAGCCAGTCCTTTGTTCTTGAAGAGATCCAACCCGACGGCACTCATTTTTATTATGAAAATGGAAAACTTTCCAAAGTTACCACGTCCTCTGGGAAGGATTTAATTTATTCCTACGATAAAAATGCCTCCGGAAATACGACTCAAGTTTGGATCCAAGCGGCCAATGCCGATCTAAAATACGATGTCTCCGGCGATCTTTTAGGTCTCAAGCTCGATGGAATGTTGACGCCTGAGGAAGTGCTTCTTGCGACACAACACACCTATCTGGGAGGAACTCCGGGCTTGAGCTTTGACGGAAATTTTTCAACCTGGCAATACGCAAGCGGCAGACACAACAGCGGGGGAATTGGAATTGTGTCTTCCGCTCACACTTTTTCTCAAGACCAGACGATCACCTCTCTAACATTTAGCATGTACGCCTACGCGATTGCCGCTGGCTCCTATACACAGGATTATGAGGCCTATTATGATGTTCAAATTTACCGCGACAACCAGTGGCAGATAGTCCCCGGCACGTTTGGAGGAACTTACAAAAGGCAGGGTGGGGGTAGCTATACCGCCAATTCCGGCATCGTCACGCTGAGCAATTTAAATCTTTCGGGAGTGAGCGCTGTCAAAGCGGCCGCCCATGGTTTTTCCAACTCCTCGGGCAACTCAGGCGCCTCCAGCGCCGCGGCCGCTATCTATGAGATCCAATACCTTCTTGCCGATCAGGCCAACCTGTTTTTTTCCACCAACAAAAACGCCAATAACCAAATTACCGGCTATACCTTTCAGGGGTATCCTGGAACGCTAAGCTTCGATAGCCAGGGCAATCTTCTTCCGGGAACGCCGGGCAATTTAGCCTCTATCGGTCAATTTTTAAACGGTTCGATGTCCTTTCTTTGTGATAAACCTTATTTTTCAAAAATTGAAGCGCCTCTTTTACAAAATACATGGGTATCCACATCTAAAGAATCCATACTTGATTCAAGTGCGGTTCTCTGCCAAGAATATGCCTCATCCACCGGAGAGCTTGAAACCCAGACCAAGGCCGATCACACGGTTACTTTGTTCGAGAACAACAAACCTTCCATTGTCACCAACCAAGCCGGCCAGATCCTGATCGAATACAGCTATGACGCTGATGGCAATATCCAGTCAGTTAATCTCAAAAACGCCAGAGAGACTCTGCCCAAAGAAGTGTTGGAGGCCCGCCAGAGCATTGAAAGCCAGAGAGCTGCTTCACTTAAAACGCTGGCTGACCAAAAAAATCTCACCACTCAGACTATCGAGGGCCAGATAAGCCCTCAGCGTCAGGCGCTTCTTTCGCAATTAAATAACCTACATAATCAGTTTAATGACGTCTCCGGCACCAAGGCTAGCGGCAAGAAAGCCAAATCTCAAAAGGGTGACGCGTTGAACCAGATAGGGCAGGCGATGGACCAGACAAGAAATGCTTTGGCCGAGCTGGACTCCCAGGCCTCTTCCGCGTACGCGGCTCTCGACGGCCAAGTAAAGACTCTTTCGGATCAGATCGAAGCCGACGCGCAAAACGCTCTGGCCGGGTTGGCGGTTCAACAGGCCAATCTCCAAAAGGAGATCCTAAAGCAGGAAGTCTCTCCGATTGTTTACGATTTTTACCGAAGAATACTGGGGCGCGATCCATCGTCTTTGGAGTACGATTATTGGATAGGCGGGATCAGCTACTCAGTTCCCGGGAAAACAACAGACGGCGTAGATCTCACCCTATCTCTAAATAATTATCTTAACGCCCTGCCCGAGCTCAAAGACCGCCAGGCATACGTCCAAAACATAAAAAATAAGATCACAACCGGCATCAACGCATATCTGTCTAAATCCGATAGCCAGAAAATCTCGTACGCCGCTTCTTTAGGCCTTGGCAGTGAGGAACTGATTGTCTTATCAGCATCCGACGCTCAAAAAATATTAAATTGGCTGGAGTCCAGAAGCCTGCACTTCGGACAGTCCGCCTTCTTGTCGCTTGAAGCCATGCTGGATCAAAAGGGGATCAGCTACGCACGCGAAGACATCGCCGAGAAAGCGATCCTGATCGATATCCTGACGGGCGTGATCAGCCCGCTGGATGATGGGGATTTGGTTATATCGATGTTTGCTCTGAATAAGGTCGCCGAAAGCTATGGCCTGGCGCTCTCCGGAGCAAACCTATCCTTTGAAGACCTCCAAGCTCTTTACGCACAACGCACAACGCAGGACGCTCCACGGATCATCGCTCATATTAATGGGAATCATTATGTTGTTATTACGGGGATAACTCAGGATTCGATTACTTACATAGATCCGGGCATTGGGGCTGATAAACAGAACGAAACGTTGACGGTCGCAAAAGATGGGTTCATGAAGGTTTGGAAGGGGAATGTTACCCTTGAGTCGTCAAAGCTTCAAGCCTTAGCTGGGTATCAAAATAAGACTCTTTCGGCGATTCAAACACAACAGATTAGAGGGGCCTTCTTCGGGAGCATCCTTGGGTTGATTGGTTCCATTTTGACGTGGGTTCCAGGCTTAAATGGTATCGGCATAGCACTGACTGCCATCTCTGCTGCAGTATCTGCGATCGAAGGCGACTTTATCTCCGCCATTTCATCCATTGTTACTCTAGGCATGGGAAATCTAGGCAGCTTCTTCCAATCCGCGTTCGACGGTGTAATCAAAGCCATGGGCCCGATTGGGCAGATGTTCTCTGCGGTGGGGCAGGTATTTGGGAGTATCTACACTGGCGTCGTAGGATTCCTCAATAGCGCCATTGGGTTCTTGCCGGGGATAGGTCCTGCTCTCCAAGGGATGGCCGGGGCACTACACACTACCATTGGGGCCCAAATCGTAAACACAGCCCTTTCTACGGGCCTTAGTATGGCAGCGACCAAAGGCCTTGAGACTTTGGGGCTAAATCCTCAAATTGCCGGCTTCCTGGGAAATCTCACCGCGGGAGCTGTTATAGGAGCCCTTCAAGGCAATACCACTTCCGCGGGAAACGCTGTCACTCAAGCGCAGAATATTCAATCGTCTATTCAGCAAGTCGTAACCATAGACCAAGTAGGACGGTTGGGGCTTGAATTAGGGCTTGATTCGCAATTCACCAACATCGTTGGGCTGTCCATGGCTGCGATTCAAGGGCAGATTATTGATGGATCGGCATCAAATATTGCAGAAGCTTTTTCTAATATTAAACCAGAGCTTTTTAGTTCATTGGGGCAGTATGGACTAGGGGATCTAGGCAAAAGTTTAGGATTCTCTCCAGAACTAGCCCGAATGATCGGATCGCCGATTTCAGCCGCGATCAACATTGGTTTTCAAAAAGGCCAGGATTTTGGAAAAGAACTCATCCGGGGGATTCAAGACGGAATGTTTGCCGGAGTTGTTGGCTATGGAATGACTTTTGCGACCGATCAAATTGCCCCTGGAAGTCCTCTGGCTATGGCACTTTTATCGCGTACTTTTACAGGACTTCTTGACGGCGTACTCAATCCAAATATCTCCATGTTTCAAGGCGCTTTCAATGCATTATCCAAATCTATCGGAAATTTAGCCGAATCTCTCACGACAACTGATTTTAATCAAGTCGTTCAGCAAAAAGGGCTTCTCGGGGCGTTGAAAGAAAACGCTACCTCTGTATTCAGCAGGGACGCTCTGGAACAAATTATTCAGCAGGGAGGTATCGCTCAAATTCTAAACGGGAACGCCCGCTTCACAGAAATTAAATTCAGCGACGGTAATCCAATTCCCGTCAAAGAAGTGAATGTCGGGACAACGACTCTTTATTATTCGGCCTACAATGATCAGAATTTATATGGCAGAAAAATCGGAAATCGTTTTGAAAGAGGTTATTTTGGAACTGACTCCGCAGGAGGATTCGCCCTCCGATCTGGTGAGGTGGAAATCGATTTAGGTAACGGCCTTGTGATGGAAGTTGCCGTTGATGGGTATCAAGCCAAAGGGTATGAACTTAAATCCAACGGCACACCCCTGCTCTTGAGTTATGCCTTAAACGGCCAATACCAGGCAGGCCCAAACCTTACAATAGAAAACGGTGTAATCGAAAGCAAGACGACCGGTGTTAAAGTCACCTTTAAAGACGGCAAAGCTCAAGAAATATTTATTCCAGGGCCATCCGAGGAGAATCTACCCATAAAAAAACCTTTATCGGAGCTATCTCAAGAGGGCTTATTAAATCTTGTGAACTATATTACTCTCTCAAACGGAATCAATAACTCAAGACCGGAAGGCGAGCTTCCATTTTCTATGGAAGGTCTAGCATGGGCAATCGAGCAATCCGGGGGAGATGCATCGAGAATCATTATGCCGATTCCTGTATATGAAGAGTCTCCCGGAATCGGTTGGGATGGAGCCACTTGGATTAGAGATGTTCTCTTCGGAACAAATGAAATCACCAATGAGATGCTTGACAAAATCTACCAGCACTTTGCCGCCAATCCAGATCTTCAGACACGTGGCGCCACAATGGTCTTATACAGCGGCTCGGGGAACCCCGGAGTTAAAGCCAACGACATATCCAATCTCAACGTAAAATCCATTGTGCTTATTGGCGCGCCGATGTTAAAATTCAATATCGAGAATCCAAACACCCAGACCATTGTTCAATTCGTCGGAGAAGAAGACGTTTTAAAATTAACGACAGGAGTCAAATTCTACGCAGACAAACTGGCAACGACTCTGGTTCCCAATCAATTCAAAATTAAAATACAAGGCATGGGCCACACAGACTACATGGTTGACCTTGATCCAACAAGGAATCCGAATCCGGATCCGGTCAAAGTGAGGATCAACAGGGAAGTGGCAGAGGTCATCAAACTTGCCAACAATTACCAGGTGTTGGAAACATATCTTAAAACAAGTAACTGGTATTCCAAAGACCCCGTGACCGGATATTATACCCTTGATCCAAAAAAAATTCCGGAGGACAATAAGCGATGAAATCCGCCAGAATTTTTTTAACAGTTGTTTTTGTTCTACCCCTCCTTCAATCAGGTTGTTCCGCCCAAACGGTAAGTAGCAATCCATCCAAAAAGGAAAATCAGAATAACGTTGTTTCAACTGATCAGCCTGCCAAGAAGTCAGAAAGCCATTACATCATAGGTGGCCTAACACAAGGGGAATCCCAGGGGCTCGCGACCGCCCTTGAGCAAGCAGAAATTAGCTCAGCCCCAATATTAAAAGCTAGTAGATTCGAGCAAGAGCAAAAATGGAACGAAGCCATCGAGGCATACAAGGAAGCGATGACGTTTGATCGTCATAAAGGAGCAGCTCGAATTGGACTAGCTAGAATCTATGAAAAGCTTGGTAATTATAAGCAGGCAATTGAACAACTAGAGCTTGCTTTGCCACAAATCAACGATTGGGCTAAGCCGGAATATGAGAAAAAACTCTCTGAGCTAAAGATTAAGGCGAGTCAGAAAAACTAATCATGGGCAATATGAGAATAAAGCAATAAAGGGGTCAAGTTGGAGTTGACCCCTTTAACTTAATGACGAACGTAATAGTATTGATTTTAATCACGTATCTTATGCTAGAGATTTTTTACATCCATACCACGATTTTTTTGTTCAATTGGCTGCCTTGTCTGAATATGCAGTTTACGATGATGGGGCCGCGTTTAAGAGCCAGATAATGAAAGCCAAAGGCTTTTCTTCCGAAACGGAATTTCAGAATTATTTAATAAAGAAAGGGGTCAAATCTCTACTTGACCACAACTTAATCTCTCTGATATCATTCTC
>CAZAPB010000022.1:0-14075 GCA_964486835.1 uncultured Planctomycetia bacterium | reverse complement strand
AAAGTGGAAGAAATAAAAGCCTGCCCACTCTACACCGGCCGTCTTATCCAAAATGTGACGGTGAAGAATTCGGACAGCCAGATTCAAAAATTATTGGATCTGGTCGATACCCGGGCGATATCCAACGTGGTGGATGCCACGAATTTTGTTCTTTTTGAATGCGGTCAACCATTGCATGCTTTTGATTTTGATAAGATCAGGGGCGGTAAGATCATCATCAGATTTTCTAAAAAAGGCGAAAAGTTCCTCGCGATCGACGGAGTTGAGCACGAACTTGATGAGAAGACTTTAGTAATAGCCGATACCGAACGTCCGATCGCGATCGCCGGTGTGATAGGCGGTAAACTAACCGAGGTGACGGACGCTACAAAGAATGTTTTTCTTGAGTCGGCTTATTTTGATCCGGCTTTGGTACGGCAAGCGTCTAAGAAATATAAAATATCCACCGATTCCAGTTATCGTTTTGAGCGTGGGGTCGATCCTTCGCGTGTCCGGCCGGCATCGCTGCGCGTGGCCGAACTGATAAGCAAATGCGGCGGCGGTGAGGATGTCTCGGGAATCGTTGTGGCTGATTTTTTTGGCAAAAAAAAGATGCCTGCCATTACGTTGCGCATGGAGAGGGTACAAAGACTTTTAGGAATTAAGGTACCGCAGGCAAAAATAATACGCATTTTAAAAAGTCTTTCAATTCGATCACGCGTATCCGGCAAAGATAAAATAATTGTTCAGCCGGACACATTCAGGCGGGATATATTGAGGGAAGTCGATCTAATTGAAGAGGTTCTGAGGATTGAGGGATTTGATAAAATACCGGTTGTGATACCTCCTACACGTCATACCTTGAACACACCGGAGAATATCAAAGCCGCAAGGACACTTGAGCTCAAAAAGTTGTTAGTTGCTCTTGGATTTTCAGAAGTTATAACGTATAGTTTAGTCTCGAGCAAGCTGTTAAAGGACGCTGGTTTTGATGTGGCCAATGCACACCGCGCGGTTAATACGACGGGCGCTGCGCAGGAATTTTTTCGGCCGTCACTTTTGCCAGGGATAATGGAAGCGGTAGTTTTTAACATTAACCGTAAGGCACAGGGTCTTAAGCTTTTTGAAGTGGGCAATCGTTACCAAAATGGCCGTGAAGAGACGGTGCTGGCCCTTGTTATGTATGGTCTGATTGAAAGCCATTGGCAAAAAAAGACAGAAGCCTCATTTTATGGTTTGAAAGGAATTTTGGGCAATATTTTTTCCGATCTTCGAATTGAATCCGGACGGTGGCAGGACTCGGCCGCTTTAGTTCCCGGAATTGAGCAAGCGGTTGAGTTGAGCTTCGGGTCTGCGATAATCGCGCGCGCGGGTAAGGTCTCGGATGAAGCGCTCAAGAATTTTGATGTTCCACGTGAGGTTTTTTACGCAGAGATCGTTTTAGATGGTATTTTAAAGGAACATCCGGCGGTTGTGCGTGTGCGACCGGTGCCGAAGTTTCCGTTGGTGCGTCGGGATCTGGCGTTTGTGCTGGATGAGAGCGTTCGCGTTGCTGATCTTGAGGAAACAATGAAGAGCGCCGGGTCTCCTTTTTTGCGTGAAGCGGTTCTCTTCGATCAGTATATAGGAAAGAATATCGCTTCCGGCAAAAGAAGCCTGGCGTTCTCTCTGGCTTATCAGAAAGATACGGGCACTTTTACGGACGAAGAGATACTGGCCCTTCAGGAACGGGTCGGGCGGGCTCTCAAAGAGAGTTACGCGGTGGAGTTCAGATAATGGACGGGTGGATAGAGAAGCTAGGAATGATCGGGGGAGTGGTAATGCCGTTTTTTAACATCCCGCTGATCATCCACATATGGAAAAGCAAAAGTTCTGAGGGTCTGAGCTTGTCCTGGGCGCTGGGAGTCTGGGTTTGTATTCTTCTCATGACGCCGCAGGCGATCCGCTCGGAAGATATCACGTTCCGTGCGTTTGGCATCGTGAATATCATATTTTTCAGTATTGTGGTGTTTTTCATTTTAAAATATCGCCGCCCATCAGGGCAAAACAATCGGGGGAAATAGAAGCATGAAAAGGTTCTTCTCAGGTCTTTTGATATTAAGCCTGTGTTTTCCACCTTTTGCTACAGCCCAGGAGGTTAAGCTTCCTCCTAGTCCTCAGGATATCAAGCTTCAAAAAACTACCGAAGAGGCTAATCGTAACCGGGAACTTCTAGAGATATGGAAAGACCACGTACGCACAGTCACTAAAGAAAGAGATGAGGCTTACCAACAGATTGAGACTCTCAAAGCTGTTACAAAGTCTCCGGCTATTGTACCTGCTGGTTCTGCAACGGCAGCTCACTTTGGAGAGATCGAGACCCTGTCTTTGCCTCCTTCAGCCGCGATGAAGGGCGCCGTACCGGCACCGCTGCCGGCAAGCGCATCTTCGCCTACCGATTTTCAGGGTTATCAGGATACGATCCGCGAGCTGCGGCGTCAACTCGAAGAGACCCGCGCTGGCAATCAGCGCATGCAAAAACAAATGATGGAAGCCGGTAACGACAAGACTCTGATCATCCGGGATAAAGAGCAGGCTATTGCCAAGATTGACTCGATGAACCAACAGGTTCGTGTGCTTCAGAACGAAAACGAGCGTTTGCGCGCATCAGGCGCCGCGCTATCGCCGGGAGCCGCTCAGGCGATCGTGTCTTCTTATGCACCTGACAATACTGTCGGATCTAACAGTTTTCTTCAGAACGCGTACAATACACAATCGGAAAAACTCAAACAAGTCATACGAGAAAAGGATCAGGTTGCTCAGAGGGCTGATGAACTTCAGGCAAAGTATGTGGATCTTCAGTCTGCTTATGAACAGCTTAAGGTTGGGCGCTCTCAGAACCCTGCTTTGTCCGTCTCTTCTCCCGTTTCTTCTAAGCAGACCCCGTCAGTTTCCGCGGCAGATCCGAACAAAGATTTTGAGATCAATCATCTCAAGTCACAGAACGCTAAGCTTAAAACTGAGTTTGAAAAGATACGGATGCAATCGGAAAAGATCTCTTTGGATCAGCAAAGTGTTCTTGAAGAATCCCGGAGATTGCGTACCCAAAACGAAATCCTAACCTCTCAACGGACAAGTCTTAATGCTTCTCAAGAGGCCGCAGCGCTCAATTTTGAAAGCCTTAAGAGGGAGAATAATGAGTTGCGCGCGCAGACCGCCCAGCTGAAGACCGCTTTGGATACCGCGCAAAAGAATAGTCAATCTTTATCATCTGTTTCCACGGCAATGGCGGCGTCGCAGGCTGAAAATTCCGCTCTTAAGAACAGTTTGCAGCAGCTTCAGGCGTACCAGTCGGGAAACAAGGTTTCGCAAGATTCTGTGGCTAAGAATCTTGAGACCTTAAAAAATGAGAACAATGAGCTTCGCGCGCAGACCGCTAACCTGAAGGCGGTTCTGAGCACCTCGCAAAAGAATGCCCAAGCTACCGCCGCTGTTTCCGCGTCCTTGGCGGCTCTCCGTTCTGAAAACGACAGCTTGAGAAAAAGTATGGAACAGCTTCAAACTGCCAATTCCCGATTGAACCAGTCGGTCCGCGAAAATGATTTAAAGACCGCAGTCGCTCCGTCACTGTCTGCGGAGAATATAAAATTGAAGTCTCAACTGGATTCGATAGCATCGGACAACAAGCTCTTAAAGACCCGCTTGGGACAAGAGAGCTCCGAAGCGCAGTCTTCTCAGCAGGAGCTCAAAAAAGCGCTCGAGGCTTCGCAGTTAAATTCAGTCTCTCTTAAAAGTGAGAATGACAAGCTCACAGCTGTTTTCCGCGAGCTCAAGGCTGAGAATCAGGCGTTGAAAGTGCAAGCATCCAAAAAACCCGAAAGTGACATGGAGAATAAATATCTCCAGCGTTTGTACTCTGACCTGGTATACAAAATGAAGCGCCGCGAAGTGGCTCTTGATCACGCTCTCAAGCAGGTGTATATGTTAAAAATGGATAATAGAAGGACCAGTGCTACTGCCCAAGAGTTATACAAATCGGTGCGTTTGGCTCTTAAGACGGAGGGGGAAGCTAATCAATCAAAGACACGACTGATTGAAAGTGAAAAAATTGAAATGCAGAAACAAATCACCGAACTCAGGACGAGTCTTCAGGCCGCCAATGAATTGAACCAGAAGATGAAGGGCAAGAACGCTGATCTTGTTGCGCAAGTAGACCGATTGAACGTTAGCCTGGCGAATATTCAGTCAGATAAGGAAGAAGCCGCGACCCTGAGAGCGCAGAAAGAAACAATTCAAAACCAGGTTTCAGAGATCCGTGCAGACCTTGAGACGGCCAATGAACTCAATCGAAAAATAAAAGAAAAAAATGTTTTTCTTGCCGCGCAGGTTGAAAGCAATGGTGTCAATCTTAAGGAACTCCAGGCTGAAAAAGAAACGGCCGGCTCGTTGCGGGTGGAAAACCAGAGGCTGATATCGGAATGCGAAAAACTTAAAGTGGAAAAAGAGAACGCTCAAAGTCGCGCTGAAAATCTTAATACCAGCCTCAAATATGCGCAGGCCGAAAAAGAGAAGTCAGTGGCCCTGGAGTCTGAGAAGACGCGTCTTTCCTATGAGAATGATGATTTAAAAAAACAGCTTCAGAGCGCGATGACCAATTTGCGGTCAATGCAGTCTGAGAAAGAGGCCGCGGCGGCCTTGCGGGTTGATAAACAGAAACTCGCCGGCGAGAATGAGACTATGAAGAAGGCTATGATTGATGTGGAAAGAGAAGCTCAGGCTAACGAGGATAAGATAACGGGGCTCCGTGACCGCAATTCGTATCTTGAGCAGAACCAGCAAGAACAACAGAAGACCATCGACGAGTTGAAGGCTAGCCTGAAAAAGAGTCTCGATGACATTCAAAATCTAAAAAGCAATTTTCAGTCCTATTTGGAATCCATGGTATCAAGTTTCGAAGAGCGGCAAAAGAAGAGCCCCGCAGTTGAATCGAGCGCCCCGTAAAAAGTTTGTTCTAAGTCCGGCCCAGCTATCAACCATCCGGGTTTTACAGGTGAGCGTTCACTTGGTTAGAAAGCCTATTTTATAGCCACCCACTCATTTTATGTATTAGGTTAGCGCTTACCTTGTACAGCCTGTATTGTCATTGCGGTCCATCGATAAGTGCTAATCTGGTACCATTTTATTTTCTTCGGGAGCCTATTTTTATAGACAAAAAGAGATAATATTATTTAATAATTAATAAATATTTATTCTTTTGTCAAAATATTATACGAGCTGTATACTACAAATAGGCTATTCCAAGCGGTCGAAATACCGCCTAGATGATTGTTTTAACCCCAGGAGAGTATAATGATACCATTATTTTTTCTTCTTCCGATCGCGATTGTGATTTTCGCTTCTTCAGTCCGAATCGTACAGCAATACCAGACCGCTATTGTATTTACCTTGGGCCGGTTTAGCCGGACACTTAGCCCTGGACTCAATCTTATTATTCCGCTTTTTGAGTGGACAACAACCGTTGATATGCGCGTGTTGACGCGTGATATCCCCAAACAACAGGTGATCACCAAGGATAACGTGCCGGTTACCATCAACGGCGTTGTCTACTTCAAGGTCCTGGATGCTTCAACAGCCATTATTAAGGTACAGGATTATAATTACGCTATCGCTCAATTTTCGCAGGCCGCGCTTCGTGATGTAGTGGGCGGGATGACGTTTGACGATCTATTGGCCGAGCGGCAGGTGATCGGAGAGGAAATTGAAAAAATAGTCCGAAAAGAAAGCGCTGCTTGGGGCCTTGAAGTGGTTACCATCAAGATCCAGGATGTTGACGTCCCGGAAGAATTGAAGAAAATGATGTCGCGCCAGGCTTCCGCTGAAAGAGAGAAGAGAGCGACTATTACCAAGGCCGAAGGCGACAAGATGGCCGCGTTCAATCTTGCCGAAGCCGCCAGAACCATGGCAACCAGTCCCGGCGCGATGCAGCTAAGGACCCTTCAGTCAATAGACGGGCTGGGACCTTCTGCTTCAAACACCGTCATCTTGGCGGTGCCCGTGGAGCTGATGGAATTGGTTAAATCATTAACCGATAAGAAATCTTAATACCAGTATTATTGTGGAGAGAATGGTGAATGGATAGGCCTGAAATCTTAAGAAAAAAATATACAACGATATTTTTCATGGGCGTAGCCATGATAAGCAGTTTATTCATTTACTGGGTATTGATCCAGTTTGTGATTCAACCTAGGCAAGCATTGGAATCAACGGTTGCCCTGAAGCGATATATGATTTATTTCGTTGCACTTACCGACCTTGTTATTATTATATTATTGAAAAAAAACTTATCACAAAAAAAACCCCAGGATAATTTGACAGCCCTAGTCAATAAACTGCAAACATCAGCTATGACGATATTTGTGCTATGTGAGAGTCCAGCTATCCTTGGGTTTGCTTTCTATTTTATCGGAGGGTCGCGTCAAGATTACTATATCCTGGCGACCTATTCGCTTTCATTGTTCGCGATCTTTTTCCCCAGATTAAACCAGTGGGAAGAATATACCGCGGGGGCGGTTGTCTGAAGGCGCTGAATTGAACAAAATAATGAATAGGTTCCGATATGGAAATTGAACTGAGATCCGGCATGGCTTCAGTGTATTTTGCCACAGATCCTAAAAAAGGCATTGCCGCCCTATCCAAACCGCGCGTTATTATCTGTGGCAAAACTTTATCGATTAAATTATTATCGGAAATCTTTGCTAACAGTTTTAACGCGTCTCTTTCTAGGGGTTTCTTCAGAGCTTTAATAAAAAAAGCAGAAGCAAAAGACATAGCCGCCTTAATGGAGGGGTTGGCCCAGGACCGCAAGCCGACGGCCGCTGTTATCGGCTTTACATTAATGCCTTTTATTATTTCTAAAGGTATCGAAAAATCATGCCTCACGGCATTAAAGATCATTAAAATCAGAGGTTATGGCCAACCATTAGCGATCAATATTTTATCGGAAAATATAGATGACCAGATCTTAAAATTAAAAGAGGAATTAAAGGGCAAAATTTTATTTGAAGATGATCTCGTGTCTGTTTATGACCCGGGCAAACTCGAGGTTGTGAGTAACCGTGATAAAACGATTATTTCCACGGAAAGATCGATAAAAGATATCGTAAAAAACCGGCATGACCTGGTCGTCGGGCCGGTCAATAATGAGGCTTTCGATCTGCAGGCTTTCTTGGGCGAGGGGCATTATAATTAGGATGATCACTAAGGCTCCGGAAATCCTCAAAACGCTTTATCGCTCAAAAACCTTAAAGATTGAGCGCATTATTTCCCGTGGCCATGCCACGCCGCCGGGTCTATGGTTGCGCGGGGAAAAGAACGAATGGGTGATGCTGCTTGAGGGCGCGGCAAAGCTCAAATTAAAAAACGGCCTGTTTTTGACCATGAAGCCGGGCAGCTCCGTTTTGATCCGAGCGAAAAGACAGCACCGGGTCGAATGGACGCATCCTAAAATCAAAACCGTATGGCTGGCGGTCCATTTCTGATCTATGAATAGGAATACTAAATCCGCGGTATTGATCGGATCGATCCTATTGGGGTTTGGCCTGATTCTATTTCTTAGTCAGCAGGCTCTGCTTCCAGCGGAGCCGCCAAGGGAAGGGGAGAATGTCTTGGCATGGCAAATCGTCGCCGGCAAGGTGACCGGTTTCCATTATTACAAACCCCAACGGAACGATCCCGGCGGATTGACCCTATTTTATTCTTATGCGGTGAATAATAAGAGTTATAAATTTGAGACTTTTTGGTACATTCGTAATGACAGC
Source organism: uncultured Planctomycetia bacterium (assembly GCA_964486835.1). Classification (GTDB taxonomy): domain Bacteria; phylum Omnitrophota; class Gorgyraeia; order 2-02-FULL-51-18; family 2-02-FULL-51-18; genus CAMDWQ01. The sequence continues at coordinate 6,300 of CAZAPB010000022.1, read as the reverse complement.
GAAGCTAAGGCGATCATCCATGACCACTCCGAAGGTTCGGTCATCGATGTGCATTACGACCCGCAAGTACCGCAGCGGTCTTATGTTATAAAATTGAATCCCAAAGAAATAATATAGTTAACGGAGATCGCAAAAAAATCGAATCTTTAGAGACTACAATCGCAATGGTCCAACTGATAAGGTCCAAAAGAAGAAGTATAGCCTTACAGGTCCGACCTGACGGAGCTTTGATCGTAAGGGCGCCGTATTTAGTCAGGGATTCGGTGATCGAGAAGTTCGTGCAAGAAAAGCGTGATTGGATTAGTAAGGTTCAGCAGAGCCTCCGTCAGCAGTCGGAGTTAGTACGTCCCAAGCAATTCATCGAAGGTGAGAAATTTCTCTATCTTGGCAATGAGTACAGCCTTCATATAGCTGAGGATATGTTTGGCAAGCTACTCTTTGAAGACCGTTTTATTTTAGGGGCCCGTTATTTACCGAAAGCACGAAAGATTTTTGAATCCTGGTATCGGAACGAGGCTTTTTTTATTTTTACACAAAGATGCCAGCGGTATGCTCAGCAGATTGGTGTAAGTTACCAAGGCATTAAGTTATCCAATGCCAAACATCGTTGGGGGTCCTGCCATCCCAGCGGCAATCTATGCTTTAATTGGCGCTTGGTTATGGGGCCGCAGGCAGTGATTGACTATGTGGTGGTTCATGAGCTGGCGCATTTAAAAGAACTCAATCATTCAAGCCGTTTCTGGTCCGTCGTTGAAAAAACGCTCCCTGATTACCGTGTCTCCAGGAAATGGCTCAAGGATAATCATTTTCGGCTCAACATCTAAAACGGTTGGGCGATTTACACCCCGCGAAGGAGGATAAATGAACTGCTCACAGCTAGATTTATTCGCAAAATGCGGCTGTTTAAGCGGCATCTTATGCTCGTATTGTTTTCGTCTCACAGCCGTGGTTGCGGCTATTACCTTGGGTGCGATCATCGCGTGGAAGCCGCGGAAAACAATTGATATCCAAATAGCTTTTTATCGGCTGATCAACTGGAAGGTAGAGCCTATTTCGATGCCAATGGAAATAAGAAACACGCGGATCATGGGGTTGACCCTTCTTGTCTTTGGCGTTGCTTCGTTTATTTATCTTTGGCTTGTCCTATAAGAAGTGTTTCTGTTAAGAATAGTTAGACGATCAAGGCATTGAGAATTGGACGAGTGCAGGGAAAGGATTTGTTGTGGGGCAATCACCGGTAGCCAAAATTCGCTTAGAAAAAAGATCCGGGAAATCTGTCACTGTTATTTTGGGGCTTCATACCTATGGGTCGGATAGGCTCAATACAATAGCCAAAGAGTTGAAGTCTTCTCTCGGAGCGGGGGGCACGGTTAAGGGAGGAGCCATCGAGATCCAGGGCGACAAAGTGGCGGTGATTAGGGAGTGGTTTGCGGTAAACATACCGAAGGTTATCTTAAAATAGGGACACACTTTATTTTTAAAAAATGAAAGGGTGGATCATGGGTATCTTCAACCTATTTAAAATGAGTTCAAACTCTAACCAAAAACCGATTCGTTCTAAAAAAGATCTTCATCGTTACATAGTTAATAATTTAGGCGCTACCGAAGAAATCGCGAATTTGCTTTGCGACGCAATGGAACACGCCGGCCGTGATTGCTTCTTCAAATTTGAAAGAGGCGGAGCAGGGAATCCTTATTATGTTCAATATAAGGAATTGCCTGAATTAGACAAATTGGCTACCAAAAATATTCAAGAACGCGTTAAGCATTTAAGACAAATGCAAGCAGCCGGGGGACCGGATGTGAAAAATGAATCGTTGCTGGAGCTGATAGCCGAAACAGTAGGCGCGGTGGTTACTATTTGGATAAACGTAAATTCCGAAGATGAATTTACTTCCAAGGGCCAATTGATCAAAGATGCCTATCTGAAATGCAAAGAGGTTCTTGGGTAGGGCGGATTAATGAGTAAATTCTGTTTCATGGTTTGCTCGGTTTTAGCCTCCCTATGCTACAATTATGTCACAATCGGGTCATCCGGCAGAGACCGGAGAAGCGGTTAAATCAGTTGGTTAGAGCGTCTGATATTTCTTAAATTGCGCGCTGGGTCTTTATACAAAAATATGATTTGACGCAATAGCGTTTGAATGTAGCTAGCTTTCTATAATGCACAATTTAATAGTAATCTGAGCGGAAAAAAGGGCGGCGGGCGTGCCTCAATGAAGGTTGATCGAAATTTTCTATTTGTAATATTTTCTTGTGTTTTGATCTTTGGGTTTACTTCCGCGTCGATCATTCAGCGGTACGAAAATTTAGACTACGCATACTTTGGGCACGACACCCATGACTACCAGTCGCTTGCCGTGAATTTACTTTACGGCCATGACTACAAATGGGGTGCGTTCAAGCCGTTCAATACATATAAGTTTGCTGTTCCTCCCGAGGATATGGTCTCGGGCGAAGCGCAAAGTCGATATTTTTCGTTTATGACGAAGCGTTATTACAATTTCTTCCGCACGCCAGGATATCCGCTTTTTTTGTGTATGACCTATAAAGTTTTTGGCATTCATCCCGCGGTGGTCAAAATAATCCAGAGCTTAATGAATGGTTTTTCGGCAGCTATTTTGCCTTTTCTCGGCTACTACTATTGGAAAAAATTAGGCTATATCGCCGGCCTAATAAGTGCGGCGATTGTTATCTATCGTTTTCTTCCATTTCCTATGGCGATTACGACCGAGTCGCTCATTTTGTTTAGTCTGGCTTGGTGGACGCTTTTTTTTATTTATTGGGATCGAAATCCCTCAAAAGGCCGTACTTTTTCTCTGGGGGTATATTCTGCGGTAATTGTGTTGGTTAAGGGATTGATGGCGTTGGTTTCTGTATTTTTTGTTTTGTATGTTTTTTTTAAAATTAAAAATTTAAAGAAATCCATTTTTCTTGGACTTATTTATTCTTTTGGTTTTTTTCTTTTGATAGGGCCATGGTGTGGTTATGCTTCAATGCGTAGCGGGCATTTCGTTCCGCTGTCAACTCAGTTCAGCCTTTCGATATTGCTTTCCAATAACGAGGATACCTTGGCGGAGGGAGTCTCGTATAGTCTTCAAGTGCCTTCTGACAATCAAAAGTATACTTACGGCCGTCTTGCTAAGACGGGGTATTCAAGTTTTCACAAATGTCTTATTTTTTGGCGGGAACACCTAAGGGACCTTCCGGTGTTTTTTTGGCGTAAACTTTGCCACGGATTTGGCCAATACTACGCCGCATGGTATGTCTGGGCGACGCTGGCATATTACATGTGGATGGCTGTAAAAAGATTGCGGTTTCGCGGAGGAGACCTAGAGCCAATTCCTTTTTTCCCGATCATTTATTTATGTAATCTTGTTTGCATCCTTATTTTTTTGGTCGGAGATTTTCGTTTTGCACTGCCATTCATGCCATTTTTTATTCTTCCCGCAGTTTATTTTCCTTTAGGAGTCGCTAACGATCTCTTCAAGAAAATAAGGCAAAAAAAATTGGCACGCTCCAAACTTAGGGTACTTGCGTAAATTCCGCCCAAGACACTTCTCATATTTTTTTGATATGATCTTGCTTATTCGTTAATGATTTTGCATTTTGACTGCCCAGAGTAGCCACCAATTGGCTACCAGAGCGGTTTTAAGGCGGTAAGAGGCAAGAAACTTTGACCTTCTGAATTTAAACAAGACTATTAAATTCAGTAGGCTGTGTTTTTTAAGGGCTTCTTTATTTGGAAGGAGATGATGGACAAGAATCGTTCCGTGGGCATAACCGTCTTTAGTATTTTTATTGTTATAAGTAGCCTCTTATTTTTTCTTCTCGCTTTTCACATTAGTAATTACAAATACCTCTATAAGCCCCTGCCCGAAATAATTATTCAGATTCGCTATTTTGTTGGTCAAACAATGGCAGCAGTAGGATTTATTTCGGGAATTGGGCTGTTTGCAAGAAAGGATTTTTTTAGAAAGGCCGTCCTGGCTAATTCTTTTTATACGCTGTACCGCTATATTATTGAAGGGCCCTTTTTTATTTTTAAAAACACAATTTTGCATACTCAGCAATTACTATCAATTTCTGAATCTCCAACAGCCTATTTAAATCATGAAGGTATTCGCCAGGGCGCATTGGTTACAATATTTGTGTGGATTATTGATTTCAGCTTCGCGATTTGCGTAATTTACTTTTTCACTCGGCTAAAAGTTAAAGAGCAGTTTAAATGACTCTTAAACTATAAAGATAATTGCGAGAGAAAATTAGAATGATAAAAAATGTAACCAAGATGGTTTACATCATTTTCTATTGTGCCTCTGCGGTTCTATTTTTTGGAACGGCTTTGGCATCAGAAAGTTATGAGATTATTTCAGACGCGAGCAGAACAATAGAACAGCAATTGTCATCAAAGGAAGTCATTGTTTTTAAAGCCTGGGATGGCACGAACGTAGGGCCCGATAGTGGCGCTGATATATCGATTCACCGCAATGGGAAGGTGACTCTTACTGAATTAGGTTTTGTTCTGAAGCTATATAAAGGGACCTATGTTATTCAGAATTCATCGGAAATTGTTCTTTCACTGGCCGGATACGGAGAATGGCCGATTATGCTCTTGGCGATGGATAAAGGCTCATTAATCCTGATTCGAAAGGATGGAAAAACAGATTTCCAATTCGGTCATCGCGGAGGCGCGTATTTGCCAGACGGTGAAAATAAATATTGGCCCTTTAGGCAGATCGATAGGACAACAGCCTGGAAACATAATCGCCGTGAGCATATTCAAATTGGGAGGATTGACTCATGAGCTTCGGAACAAATAGTTTTATTGCCAGAGTGCAGTCGATAATCGGCAGTTCAATTATCATGCTCATGATATCTATGACTACGTTTGCGGGTGAAATTTGCAGTTATCATTGCGACCAATGTGATTTTAAGTCAGAGAGGTTATTTCTAGGCGGCGGGAGGGCAGGAGGACATAACTCAGCCGTTTACTGCGGTCAATGCAAAAAGTTATTCACTCTGACCACTAAATTAATGTACAAAACATTTCACAATATAAAAGTTGTTGATCCGATCTCTAAAGAGAATTTTATGGGTAAAGAATCCGCCGTGTACCCTTGCCCAAAATGTAATGGAAAAGCCTACGAGTATCATGGCGATAAATGTCCGGTATGTCTCAAAGGGAATCTTGTCCGGGGCCCAATAACGGGGATGTGGGATTAAAGAGAGAAGACAGCGATTCATTTTTTTGTTATCATTTCAGTCATCTTTGCAGGTTTTAGTCTCTTAGACTGCCTAAAGTAGCCACCAATTGGCCACCGGAGCGGCTTTAAGGCGGTAAGAGGCTTGAAGCTTTGACCTTCTGAATTTAAATAAGACTATTAGATTCAGTAGGTTGCGTTCTTTAAGGGCGGTTAGCTTCTGCATATTATTTGTATAGCCAATGTTCCAATGTGTTGATAGGAAAATTAGGAGTTTGATGATGAACAATATGAAAATGTTAAGGTTTCTTCCTATCGCTGCATTTTTCATTTTCTTTTTGATGCCATTCGGCAATGCCAATCCCGCAAACTACGCTAGCTATTCAAATGAATATTATTACGTTATCGAAACATTGGACTCAATAAAGAAAGCGTATAATGAGAAAAACAGTAAAGGAATAATACAGTTGGCAGATTTTTCAGCCAGTGATAAGCGAAAGATCAAAGAATCATTGGCTAGGACCTTCTTAAAAAATACACCAACAAAACTAACTTTTAACATTAAAGACCATTCTCAATTTTTCAATAAACTGACTGTTAATTTAGATTGGGCGATAGAAATTGATAATGATCAAATCCATGAGGGTAAAGCGAAGTTTATTTTTCGAATAAAAAATAAATCGGCTAAATTAATTAACATCAATGGTGATTCACCGTTTCTGAATACATAAATACCAACACTGAACAAGCTTGTCTGGCGGCAACGATAGCCGTTGGTCATAATCACATATCGTATTTGGTTGCCCCAGGGCAGAAATTTCTTACAGGATCTAGTTAGTCTCAAGAACCATAAAAGGGGCATATTGGCCGGCAATAATCCCTCCCAAATTCACCCGAAGACATAATCTGTTTTTTTTGTTATCATGACCAATATTCCCTTACCGTTTTTGTGTCGTAGACTGCTCAAAGTAGCCACTAGTTGGCCACCAGATCGGGTTTAAGGCGGTAAGAGACTTGAAGCTTTGACCTTCTGAATTTAAATAAGACTATTAGATTCAGTAGGTTATGTTCTTTAAGGGCGGTTAGCTCAGTTGGT
>CAZAPB010000021.1:12966-14253 GCA_964486835.1 uncultured Planctomycetia bacterium | reverse complement strand
GACAGAGCATAGTCATAGGAATTCCCACCTATGATGATGGCGAAAATATGGAAACGCAAATTGAAAATTTCAGAGAGATTGTGAGGCAGATTAAAAAATTTACTGATAAACCAGAATACCATGATTGGCCAATTCGTCTGGTGATTAATGTTAATGGGATTGGTCAGGAAAAATTACTGAAAGAAATATTAAAATTTCAAAGGTTTGAAGCAACTGATAGAGTGCCTATAACAGTTTTATATATGCCTCTGGACAGTGTTTCCGATGGCAAGCCTACTTCCGGAAAAACCGACCCTCTGAACTCAATAGTCGAATACTCCAAAAGCATTGGGGCTACTATATGGGGCAGTGTAGACAACGATGTCCGATTGTCCGAAGACAACATCTCTTCAAACATAAAATTTCTAATTGAGGCGTCAAGAAAGAATAAAACGGTGGTTCTTACGGGTTCTGCCCCGGTTGCTGTTCCTGGTAAATCATGGTGGTCTAAAATGTTTACACCCAGGGGCTCGTTTGCTATCCGCGGTTCAAGCATGTTTTCATTCTTGGCCGCTGTGCCGCCCTTTCCATCGCAGGCCATAAATGATGATGTCTATTTTATGCTGTATTTTGACGACGCACAACTATTCTCTCCAATCAAATTTAATTGGCGAGTTTGTCAAAATCCGAATGCTAAGGTTTATTATCGAGTTGCCGATAAATTTATGGAGTTAATAAAACAGCGTTATCGCTGGTGCAAGGCTGATCAATTGCTGCGTCCTATGTTAAGCCGTGATAAACAAAATTTAAGCCGCGATTTTATTGAAGGAGGTTTTCCTCATTTTCTGCGTGGTCTTTTGAGTGGCAAAAACTACATTGTGGTTACTTTCCGGTATTTAATTTACCTCTATGTTAAAGGCGAATTAATTTTGGGAATGGTAACCAGTCGCCCAGTAAAATCTGTCAATTGGCGCAATACAATCGCCAAAAGTAGTAAACGTCGTCTCGATTTAAGTGAGACAGATGAATATGCAGTGGCAGATCCGCCAAGGGAGAAATTACCCAATGGCGCAAGGTTTGCAAAAGGGGTTCTTACAGATTTTGCCTACAATTCAAGAGGGCAAAAAGTTGTGTTTAAAGTCGATCTTCCTGATAGGACTAAATTTAGTGGCAATAGACCGGTCGCGCTCCTCTTTCATAGTTTTTTTGGTAATAAGAATAATTATTGGCCAGCCCATGCAGCAAAGGAGCTTGTTAACAATGGATATCTCGTTGTTAGGCCCGATTTTACGAATATGCAGCATCGTG
>CAZAPB010000021.1:3352-12956 GCA_964486835.1 uncultured Planctomycetia bacterium | reverse complement strand
GCAGTATGTCTGATGTTCGAGCGGTCGTAGGTGTTGTATTAAATAAATTTTCGAATTTGGCTGATTTTTCGGATGTGACGGTGGGTGGCTATTGCGGGGGCGGTATTATTGCGCGAAATGTAACGGCAGAGGCATACTCCAGGCCAGATTCAATCTTGAGCCGGTTAAAAATTACCTCTGTAATCGATATTAGTGGGGTCATTTCCCCTGCAGGAACTATGAAAGCTTCTATAGAGAAATTTTATGGTAAAAACGGTTCTATGAGTAGATTTTGGCCTGAGACTTGGTCCTACGACGAAGTTCTCGCTGCGTGGGAGAAACAAGGAAAGGATTTTGGGATATTTGGCGGTCAGGTGTATGAAATCAGGGGCTTAGAAAAATACCGGGCTGTAGAAGCATTGGACCAGATTCCAAATCATGTCAGGTATATTCATATTCTTCCTCAAGATGATGATATTATTCGTTGTTCCAATTTTCCAGAGGCTCATGAAGTTGAGGAGTTCATAGGGCATATAGAAATGCGGCCACTTCATACAATTATTACAGATCTCGGGGATTCTCATACTTCGTTTATGACAAATAGCGCTAGCGCTGATAGTCTTGGAAAATTACTGATTAAATCAATTGGTCAAGTTTCGGATGGGAGGGCTGTCCTGCCCGGCAAAGAAACGGTGGGCGCGCGACTTGCTAATCCGATCGATGCCTTGAGTTATCCGAATTTGTCCCGGTTTATCAGGGACATTTTTATTGCAGATTTTTCGCCGTTTTCGGTTCTGGTCCCCGGACAAGATGTCGAGGATTTGGCCGACCGGGTTCTCGGAGCCCTTAGGAGCTACCAGGGCACCGATCGGGAGGCGGCGCGATATGTGAATGACAGCGTATATTCGTTTTCTTCTATTCACAGGGACAAGAGGCAATTGTGGCCTCAATTTGTCGAGGGAGAACAAAATATTTTTACCTATTTAACGGGTCTTTTGAAGGGGCCAGCGTTTTTGGATGTCGGAGCCGGCGGAGGAGGCTTTACACGGATGTTGGCCGACAAGGACAGCGGGCAAGGTTCTAAAAAGTTTACCCGTCTCGTTGAAACCGATGTCACGGATTTTCGTTATGACCGCGCCAGCCCAGATCCACGGATCGAATTTTATCTTCAGACCTCCCAGCTTATTCCGGCGGATGCAATCGGACTCGAAAGCATGGATAGTGTGCGGTTATCCTGGATGCTCCATCATGCGTTTGAAAATTATCCCGATCCCGACGATCCTGAAGTTGAAAACCTAATCGTCAGTTTTTTTAAAGAAGTATATCGCGTTACGAAACCCGAAGGAATCGTACAAGTTATTGAAGATACCTATCCCGAAAACCGTGGTTTGTTCAGCACGGTAGTTCCGGATATTGCCTCGACCATTCGATGGGACAAGACTGAAGAGTTTATGTATCTGTCCACACGAGAAAAATATCTTTTTCTTGTGTGGATGGATTGGTTCACGAACGTCGTACGGTTCGGACACTATGAGGATCTCCAGATGGCCTACCGGTTCTATTCGATGGAACGGTGGCTTCAGCTTTTTAAGCGTACGTCTTTTGAAGTGGTGCGGCAAGAATATTGGGGGATCCAGCGTCATTTTCTCCACAGCGGTTCACATGGATTATTTCTTTTGAGGAAGCCCGGTGCTCGGCTTGCTGCACTTGATCTTCCCGAGGCTGAATTCAACCAAAAAATAGCCGAGCCTCTCCAGCGTCTTCTCGACTGGAACGCGTTAAAAGACGAATTGCCTGGACAATGCGATGTTATTTGGGCGATGGGGTCTGACTCCTTGGAAACGGCCGTTGAACAAACCAGGTTATTGCGGCAATACCGCCAAACCAGAGGTTTGGTCACGGGGGGTATTGGCACGGGATCCAGGCCTCTTAGCTATTGGATGGACGACCGGGTTCTTGAAGACAAAGTGCTCCACAGCCGGTTTGTGCGCGAATTTAAGATGACTCTCGCCGAGTGGAGAGCTCTTTATAGGAAAAGTCCTGATGAATTCTGGCAGAGCATGAATTCTCTTTTTGGCATCCGCCCCGGAGCGGACTGGGAAAAATATCAGGCTCACCAGGCTGTGGTCGCAGCGGGCAAAAAAGTCTCAGGCAGCATGAGCTGGCAGGAGGTATTTGAATATAAACAAAAAGAAGCGCCGCTGGTCAGCGAAATGAGGTGGCAAGGAATCTCTTTTGACGGAAATGAAAACGCGATAGAAAAAAAGATATTCGAATGCCTCTTAAGCGAAAGCCCTGAAGAACAAAATAAAGTCTGGGTGCCCGAAGGAATCGTTTACTGGATTCTTCTCAAAGCGGCCGGGATCAGCGAGGATAGGATCATTATCGAGGCTGTCTCTACCACCTCGCGGGAAAATATAGGCTTTGGTTGGGCGCGCTTAGAGGCCCAGGGTGTGACGCCGGATTCGCTTATTCTGGTCCAAAACGCTATTTCTCAAAGACGCGGCGTCGGCGCTTTTCAAAATGTCTCGCGCGATCTTGGAAAAAAAGCCGTTGTTTATAGCCGGCCGGCCGGTGTTATTAATGTCGAAGCGCTCCTGAGGGATAAAGAAAGGCCTGCGGTCATCGCTCTGGCCAAGAGAGTGATCGGGGAATACGCGCTTTATGAAAAACATCTAAGCCAGGGCAAAGTCGACGGGATCGCTGTGCTTGAAGGATTGATTAGATATTTGGCAGGTTTACGCGAGGAATTGGGCATTAGTGCGGCGAGGTTCGCGGAAAATGAAGCGTTGAGCGTTGTGCGTCGTGCGTCGAGCGTCGAGCCTCATGCGTTAAGCGTTAAGCGTCAAGCGTTAAAAGGCAATAAAGATCCTAACGCTTACCGCTTAACGCCTAACGCTGGAGATGGAGCGAGGCTTGCGGATGATAGGTCGAATACGGAAACTTGGCACCACCAAAAACCTTTGAACCCATACGCCTCTCCAGCACTCAATCTAAACCAGCAATCGAATTTCAAAGCTGATTTTGTTAAGGTTGCTAAAGCCATAGTATTGTATACGGTTTCTATCGGTAGTATTGGGTTTGTAGCGTCGGAGGTTGCAGCATACTTTGGATCCTTCAAAAGAGTGGATGATGTGGTTCTCTTTGCTATTTATTTAGAGAGAATTTCAATATTTATATTTAGGTTTGGTATGGGGCTACAAGCTTTTTTGTGGTTGTTTCGCTCGACTCGTTTTTATCCCCACATCCCATTGGCGGAAATTGTAGATAAAGAAGACGATAAAGCATCATTAGATGGGACAACGCCCGAAGGCCAGGGGTCCGAGCAGAAAGGCGCCCGCCTCGCCACCGCTCCTTCAAAACCCAACCCCTGGTCCCCGCAGAGCCTCTGGAGCGCGCTGGAAGCCACAGTTGTAGCCATGATGCCGTTTTATGAGTTGAAATTGATGAGTCTGGCAACGGCGATGAGAATACAAGCCAAAGCTCATACTTATACCGGTTTTCTTGGTGATAGCCAAGGCTCCGACACAGTGCTTGAGAGTGGCTGGCATATACTCTATCTTTTGCCTCTTATCTTGATCCGCAGAGCAGTCCATTGGCGTACAAAACCGATTCAAAACGACAGTTGTGCTGTTTGCAGAGCAAATGCCCAAGAGAACGGATTAAGACTTTCCTGGAAATACAACGATACCTATCAGATCATCCCGCAAGCTGGTCCCGCCAAAGATGGTTTAGAGATAACCGCAAGCTTTTTGGTAGTGCGCGCCGGACACAGACCGCCTGTAATGGGCCCATATTCCTTGCAAGACATGATCCGTTTCGCCAATGATGCCGGCTCCGGATATGTTGTCACCAAGCACATGCGCCAGAAAGACGCTGCCCCTGAGCATGACGCGTTTAAAGTTCTTGAGCAGCCGCTTCCATTCCAAGGCCGGGCCGCTCTTGCGTTGACAGAGCTTCAAGCCACTCAAGAGGGCGTGCGCATTCTTCGAGTGTCCAATGGTTCCGGAAATCCCGTAGTATTTGAATCTGAAAACATTGAAAAGCTAGAGGAGGCTTTCAGCGATACCCTTCGGCTATTCGACGTGAATCTTGTCGAATACAGTCTTTCGATCGCTAAAACAGCGGACAAAAAGATCAGAATTTATCTTGAGGCAAAGCAGTCAGACACTCAGGAGCTCATTAAAACTCTCCGAGTATCCGGGGTCGAAGCGGTAAAGGATATTGATTTTAGCGACATGAAAGAGCCGATGAGATTGGACCCTAAGACCGCCCGTGCCATCGCCAATATCCTGGAACAAGTCCGCAAAGGAAAAACATGGGCCAAGGCGACAGGTGTGGTGCTGAGAAGGCCTGAGAACAGGGGACTAAATAAGGCAAGGGCCCGGCTGATTGTTGAAGGACTTCAGTATTACGTAAAGGTCTCAGAGCCCCGGCATGGCAAACATCCATTTCGAGCGGCACATCACCTTTTTAATCATGGCAACGGTGCACAAATCAAAGCATTCCTAACGAGAGTTTTTGCCTGTTATTTTGCCGATCACTCCGAACGAATAATTCCGCAATCCAAAGAGCTTCGTGTTTGTATGGCTCTTACAAGCGCCCTGTCGCCGGGCCTTGAATCTCTGGCGCGTAAGTATTCAGAGACTTTACAAGTAGAGAATGAAAGAGATCGTTTGCTTGCTCAGCGTCAAATATTCACCGATATAAATCTAGAGTTTTTATCATGTCAGGGTGTTGTGATCGGCAGAGATTACACCAATCGCGAAAGAACCACCTCCTCAATGACGGCAATCGCCTCTAATAAAAATTCAGGTTTGATCATGGCCAGGATCGGAGGAACAAGTACCGTGTTCGTTAAGGCTCGCTCGATAGCGTCGAGTTTGCGATTTTCCGGTGGTCAACAAAAGCTTGGAACTAATCTCGTTATTTTCGATTTATCAAGTCATAATTTTACAGAAGTCTCTAAAATTTCTCGGGATGATAGGTTCAGGCAGACAAGTTTGTCCCACTTGACCGGTATATTTAAGAGGGTCTGCGAAAGCATTCTTTCAAAAATAGCACTTTTCAAAAAATTAAAGATAACCGCTAATACTAATAATCTTGATTACCACGAACAACAACACCTTTTTGACGCACGCGACGGAACTTGTCGGCATTATTGCGATAATGACATCGAAGAGGTTTCCGCAAATTTGTCCGGGCTATCTGTCGATGCGGATGTTTTGCAATTTGCCGGTGTAGCGACCAGTGAATCGCTCTCATTCTATGAACGCCTTATTTGGCATCGAGGTAACAGGTCTAAGTTAAACCGCATGTATGATTACCATAGTCAATACGCCAAAGGGCTTGATTATCTGGTGGCTGCTCTGAATGAAAAAAACCTGAACCCGGACAAGCCCCTGCCAACATCTCTTTTTCAAGCCATGAAAGATTTCTTTTATCTGCCGACCAGACTGACCACGCGCCGCCTAAACCGCCTCACATTCGGCTATTACCAAAAATGGATGGAGATGATCCTATTCAGAGCTTTCTTAAGACAACTAGATCAACACCTCCAAACCATCGCAGATCATCTGGTTAACATCGATGAAATAAAAGACGCGGCAAAAAGAGCCTATGTCCATGTTTTCAAAAAAGAGCCTTTAGGCGGTGCTACCGGTTTTGAATCCGTCTCAAGGCCGCTTCAGGAGTGGATAGATTCGCAGCCGAAGGTTCCGTATATCGCCGCCGCCGCAAAGTTGGCGGGAAATTCAGCGTCGAGCGTCGAGCGTCGTACATCGAGCGTCGAGCGTCGTGCGTTAAGCGTTAAGCGTCAAGCGTTAAAAGGCAATAGGGATCCTAACGCTTACCGCTTAACGCCTAACGCTAGAGATGGAGCGAGGCTCGCAGCGCCCACAACGGTAAAACTTCCGTCCTATCTGGACATTGACCAAAATACCCTGGCTCGCGCCTGGGATGACTTTGACGAGCTTCATTATCTGGATAGCTGGCATGAGAGGCGCATGCGCCGGTACTTAGGCGAATCTGCTTATGCGGAACTATCCGCACAAAAACCCGAAGGGGTTGAACTATTAATGGGTCCGCATCGGCCGTCTTCCGAATTTGAAGCCGAAGGCTGGCATGTGACTTATGATTCGGCAAGGGATTCAGATCTTTTGGCGCATAAACGCCGGTCGGTGCCGTCTATCTACCGCTTAGAGCGCGAAGGGTCCGTGCGCTATGTGTTTACCGGTATTTTAAGCGATCACAACATTTATCAGACGATCGGCATGTTGAAACTTCTCAAATATCTTGCGGGCAAAGTGCGTATCGATAATCCAAAAGTGTCACGGCGCCAGTTACTAGGCCAAAAATTAAGCGGCGTATTCAAAGGGGTGGATACCGTCGTGATGGGTTTATCATCTCTTCTGGGAAAAAAAGAAGGTGAATATGTCCATGCAGATATACCTACTTTAGAAGAAAGGCTCGTAGCGGAGGGTTGGAGTGTCGCCTCGACGCATGAGGATACGATCTATTCGTTCAAAATCTATGAAAAGGGTGCCCGTCGTATTGCCGTTGCTTCGCTGGACCAGATGGTCGGTGACGCCGCCACGGATTTTGCCGATGAGCTTTATTCTCAAAATGTGCGCTCCATCGCTTTCTGGGGCACGGCCTCAGGTTTTGGAGCGGGAAAGAGCGATTATTTTAAACCGATGAAAGTGGCTCGGGTGCGTGATATTTTCGGCGACGCTGCGCTCAACGTGACATCCAATGTTAGCTTCTCTCCATCAGCGGAACATTCCGTGGATAATCTGAGCGTCTACGGTCTTTACGACGAGCATGTCTCGCGTGTGTCCGGCTATGCTTCATCGGACATCGTGACTGTTGAGATGGAACTTTACCGGTTTCTTGAATGGGGTTCGCGGCACACTGATATAAAAATACGGGTGCTTTTGAATCTTGCAGAGGTGTTTGGTTCCAAAGCTGACGGGGGAGCAATGAATCATATGCCCGCAGAAGCCGAAGCACCTGATGGCGTCGCGGCTAGGACGCTGAGCATCAATCAAGGCCGAGATGAGATGATGGATTTTATCGGACAAAACGCCGCGGCGGCGAGGCTAGCCGGAGCGACCATTAACCAAACGCTGGATCAGGTAAGTCCTGATTCCCTTGATCGTCTCTGGCAAGCCAATAGGGAAAGCGGGTTTATAAAACCCGTCACGGATGAAAATGGGCAAGCAACCGAGATCCATGAAGAAACCGTGGGCCCTTATACTGTCATTGATATTCCCGCCAAAAGGATATCGACAAAAAACGCGCCAACCACTACCTGCAAGCTCTGCCGGGAAAATAATAAACAGGAGAACCACCGCGATGAGTGGGGCCGATGGCAGATCAGCCCGAACCCAGCTTATTTGCGGTCGATGCTGTATCGGCACTTTGTTATTTTGTTGAGTGCTCATGAGAACCAGCACCCGATCTGCAGAGACGATATCAGGGATATGCTTAGGTTCTCGCAGAAGGCGGGATCCAAGTACTCTATTTTCATGAATGCGGAATTCGCGGCAAGCAGTATTCCCGGACACAAACACTTTCAGGCCGTGGAGTATCCGTTCCCCGTTATGGACTCGGATAATTTCCCCCTTCTGCCTCTGGATGAAAAAGACAATGTGAAGACTTATGCAACGCAGGCCTCTGAGATCTATCCCTCCGCGATCAAGGTTTATGAGTCGGATAATCTAGAGGCGCTAGCATTTGCTGTTGGCTATGATATTGATCTGCTTGAAGCATCGGAATATAGGGGTTTTTCCAATCTGCTTTTTCATCACCGGCCTGACGGAAAATGGCGGGTATATCTGGCTGTGCATAGCCCAGAAAAGCTAAGAATTGATGGATCGTATCAATTGATCGGCGCGCTTACTTCGTTCGGGCTGTTCGTAAGGTCGACGGCAGCACCAAGCCTTGACCTAAAATCCCCATTTACTGTTGAAGACGCGAACTCATATTTGTCAAAGTTGCTCGTCCCGTCGGTGCAGGCGGTATTAAGTCAATTGCTGGTAACCGCCGCGGCGAGGCTTGCCAGCAAAACATCTCACTCGCTGATTCAGGGGCTCAAAGAAAGTTACCGCCGAAGAGTAGAATCGCTGAGACGGGAGCAGACGAGCAAACAGCCTTCTTTGGACGCTCTGATCCTTTTAAACCGCGATCCCGCCGCAAGCGAGGCCAATGTTTCTTACTTTAATTCGCTGAGGAGTAAAAAGGGCAGCCGGAAGGTGCGTACGGATATTCCCGTCGTCTCAGTCGATAACGGCGCGTTTAATTATGGAAGTGCCGGCATGCTGGTGCGCGGCGTGGCAGAGGCTAAGCGGCTCTATGATCGGACTAAGCAACGTCAAAAAGAAAAAGTTCATATTCCGCGAAATTTGAGATCGTTGAACGAGGCGCGTAGTTTTTATGATCTAAGGCTGGGCGCCGTTCTTACTGGCGGATCATCCACACGTTTTACGGCGTTTGACAAGCAGGACGTGCGGTTTTATCCGGCGGGCCAGGATCGCGGTTCCGAAACCATTAAAGGGATGTCGGTTCAAAGCCTATATCCATTGACCCAAAACCTGCTGGATGAGCAGTTGCCGGGACTTTTGATTTCTGCAGGAGATATACTTTATCTAAGCGATGTGCCTCCTATACGGGACGGAGCGAATTTATTTTCCTCGCCAGAATCTCTGGTAAATGCTGCTGGCCGGTTTGGTGTGATAGTGAGCGGGGCGGCTGGCCGCGTCGTGCGTTTTGATGAGAAGGAAAGTAAAGCCGCGCTGATGTCAGTCGAGGCATTCAATAAGGCTGTTAGTGCTAAAGGTGAGAATGCCAGGGTGTTACCAGCCAACACGGCATCATCTTTAACGACTTTGCACGAGCAGAAAAAATATAAGAAGTTTATTAACGGCCTTCTAGCAATAGCGCGTTTTATTGACCGCAAAGCTTTGACGGGTGAAGTTTACCCCGTGGATATCAGTAACGATTTTTGGAAAGTCGCGGTGATGAAAAGCGAGAATGAAGTAGAGAGATACCTCGCCGACCGTTTTTCCGGCGATAAGAAAAAACAAAAGTATTACAGATATATCTACAGCGTCGTGCGCCGTACTTTTCCGAAGCTTTATACATCAAACCGTGACCCTGAGAGGACGTTCTTTATGGATATCGGGTTTATGAGGGATTTTCATGATCTTGCAACCAATCCGGACAATCCATTCTATCAGGCATGGGGGCTGGCCGAAAGACGCGTTGAAACATCGGCGATACCTGCCGATGTTAGGGTGGCGGTGGATGCGGCGGTTTACGAATCAGTGGTCCGGTCCGGCTCGCAGATCGGCTCGCGGGTCCTGGTTTATATTTCTGATCTGCATGAAGGCTCTGTCGTGGGAGAAAAAAGCGCTGTGATCCATGTCACCGGAGAGGTCCATACCGCGCCTGGCACGCTATTGGCTCTTCGTCCGGTGAAAAGCGGGAAGAGCTCCGCTCAGTGGGCGGCGGTTTATTCGGGTCTTGACGATGCGTTGACATTACCGCTGGGTGAAACGAAGATCGGGCAACGATTGATAGGTTCGGCTACTGCCGTGGGAGAGGCTTTCATTAAAACAATTGA
>CAZAPB010000021.1:0-3342 GCA_964486835.1 uncultured Planctomycetia bacterium | reverse complement strand
GATGGGGATGAAGCCGGGAGAGAAAATTTCACCTGCTTCTTCTTTGAGCTCTTTGCCGATATGGCCTGTCTTTGACCGACCGGAAGATTTTGACATGAGTGTGGTCGAGTGGATGTTCACAACGAGCATCGCGCCCAAAAAATATTTGAGTATGCGGCGGATATCGTATGATGAAATGGTAAAGCAGTGGGATATTGAAGCGATAAACCAATACGAGAGAGGCGTGCTTGAGTCCGTTTTTAAGATGAAACAAAAAAAATCGGCTAAAGTCGCATTGAACGGCGCAAGGCTGGCTGGAAATACAGCGTTTAGCGTTGAGCGTCATGCGTCGAGCGTCGAGCGTCGAGCGTTAAAAGGCGGTAATCCTACCGCTTACCGCTTAACGCTTGCCGCTAAAGATAACGGATTTCTTTCTTCTTCCCGTTCACATCTTGCCTCTGGCCCTGATATAGACACCTTCCTCACCCTGGTCGCCAATCACAACCTCTCCCCCCAGGGCGGTCAAGGAAGACTGCCTGTTCTCATAGGAGATATCGTCGAGATCTATTCCTTAAAAAGAGATCAAAACATCCTTATCGTTGAAACACAGGATGGCCAACATAAGGTTTTGGATCTTAGTAAAGGCACCATTGAAGACTTTAATCATGCAAAACACCAAGGTGCCCTTGTCCGTGAAAAAGCATTAGAAGAAGATCTCTTTAAGCTCCATGAAGCAGACAGTATCCCCAGCCCTTCTTCACCCAACACAAACACCCGTACTCTCATGATCCACTTAGACGGTTTTGGTAAGAACAAAGGCGCTATCTCCAATCTCCTTAAAAAAGCCGATGAGCGCATCCAAGGAAACACCCAAGTTTATTTAGCCGGCCAACCCGAAGAGATAGCCACAGCCGAAAGCCTATTAAGAGAGCTTTCTCTAAAACACAAAGCACGCCTCTCTACAGCGTCACCAGATCCTCAAAGCCAACTTCTTCTGACACACCTAGTCCCAGTCAACGAACTGGAAGCTTTAAAAGCACATTTTAGAGATAAGCACCCCAAGATAACCAATCAGTGGGTCTCCATGGAATCTCTTATCAGCAGGGAAGACGGCAGAGTCGGTGTATTTTCTTTTTCATCCGTTACAAGCCTTCTGGAACTTGTCGCCTCAGGAGATCTTGAATCAGCGACGAGCTTCTTTAATCAAATCACAGGCTATAAAGTCTCAACCGAAGAATTTAAAGCTCTCATTCAAGGTGATATTCAGCTGGCGCATAAATACCCCATCCAACCAATTCTTAAAACGGCTCTTCGGGATGCTGAGCGTCTTTATATTCTCTCAAGAAGCTTTACGACGAGCGCTTAATTCTAGCCTTCTCGTAGGCTGAGGGGCAGTGAATCCATAGGTAACAATTAGCGTTTACCCATAACAGGTCATTGCGAGGAGTGAAGCGACGAAGCAATCTCAACAAAATAATAATACAGGGATTGCCGCGCCCCCAATGGGGCTCGCAATGACTTTTAGGCTGAGCAGAAGCATATTTAAAACCAATCTATTATCCATAGGTCATGCTATATTTTCTGCGACAGAAACGACCAATCATACTATAATCTTAGAAAGTTTTTTTGAGGTGGCGACCGAATCGTAGCGCATATAAGAGATTCCAATAGCACGATCTTTATAATTTAGAAAATATTTTCGCCCCGGTAGCTCAAATGGATAGAGCACAGGTTTCCTAAACCTGCTATCCCGGTTCGATTCCGGGCTGGGGCACCATATTTTTTCGCATTAGAAGCCTGTCTGCGTCGTTGCTCGGTCGGTCACTTGTGCGGCGCTATTTCCATAGCGCCTCTCCGCCACACAGCTTTGGCGGACCTGTCCACAAACCAGAACAATTGCCGTGTGGACGGACCCGACAAGTTTTGTGGCGGGCGCGTTCGCGTCCTCGCGCCTAGCATACAGGCTTCTAATGCGAAAAAATTATAGCCCTTTGCTCTTTTGCGTCGTTGCTCGGTCGGTCACTTGTGCGGCGCTATTTCCATAGCGCCTCTCCGCCACACAGCTTTGGCGGACCTGTCCACAAACCAGAACAATTGCCGTGTGGACGGACCCGACAAGTTTTGTGGCGGGCGCGTTCGCTTCCTCGCGCCTCGCATATGACCCCCTAATGCGAAAAAATTATACTAAAATATACTTCGCTGCTTCTTCTTCGGTCACTTGTGCGGCGCTATTTGTACAAAATGCGTATCATACATTTAATATCATTAACACATTTTTGATTAAAATAAGTGAAAAATATTTGACAGAAAAGGTGTTCATTTGCTAATATTACGGCAGTTGTATCTTACGTTTACAACAGAGATAACCTACATTACGCCGCGGAAAGGGGTGAACAAACCTAAAGGCTCTAAGGTTATCGGGCGGTAAAACGCCTACTCTAAAAGATAGTACCCTAAAATCGAAAACAAATGAAGTTAAGGAGATTTAATTATATGAAGCAACTCAAAGCGCTATTTGTAGTCGCGCTGGCGGTTCTCGTATCTGCTCCGGCATTCGCGGAAACGCAGAATGTCAAAGTGAGCGGATCGATTGACGCCTACGCGTTCTATCGTTCTAATTATGACCTGCTCGATTCCAACAAAGCCGGTGTTGTGACTGTCGGTACCGCAGTACCCGCACAGGGTGGCACCGTTGGTTCAGCTTCGCAGCGTTCGGAAGCTGATGAGTTCCTCCGTACGACGACACAGATAGAAGTGGCTGCTAACCTGACCGACAACGTCTCGACCGTAATCAATCTCGTCAACGAGAGAGACTGGTCGAATGCTGGCAACACGAACGAGTTCGATATCGCTCTTGACCTAGCTTATGTTCAGATGAAGGAGATTTTCTATTCTCCTCTCACACTGACCCTTGGCCGTCAGGATATCTGGTTCGGTCGTGGGTTCATCATCGGTAACAACAACAGGGCTTGGGATCAGCAGGGCGTTACGCAGGCTGACGAGTATTCCGCTCAGACCGCGTTTGACGCAGTTCGTGCGACTCTCGATTTCAACCCTTGGACCTTGGATTTCGTTTATTCCAAGATAACTGAAGGTTTTAACAACCCCGAAGATGATGTGGATCTGTACATCGCGAACATCAACTATAAGTTTGCCGAGTACAATGCGGTTGCGGAAGCTTATTATGTTGGTGAAATCGATCGCAGTGCACTTGTTAACACTGTTGCCCCATTCGACACCAAGGGCAATGAGACCGACACTATCGGTGGCCGTGTTCAGTTTGACCCGATCAGCCAGATCACCCTTGGTGGTGAATTGGCTTATCAGTGGTCCAGCTCGACGGATTCGAACGTTTCTTACACC
>CAZAPB010000020.1:0-14281 GCA_964486835.1 uncultured Planctomycetia bacterium | reverse complement strand
AGGCACACGGAACGGAGAACAGCTCACATAATCTAGACCGGTGCGATGACAAAACTCGATCGAAGAAGGATCGCCGCCATGCTCACCGCAGATACCTATTTTCAAACCGGGCTTAACGGCGCGTCCCTTAGTGACCGCTAGTTCGATCAGACTGCCGACCCCGGTCTGGTCGATCGATACGAACGGATCAACCTTGAGCAAGCCTTTTTCGATATAGAATGGTAAGAACTTACCTACATCATCCCTCGAGAAACCAAAGGCCATCTGCGTCAGATCGTTGGTGCCGAAGCTGTAAAACTCAGCTTCCTTGGCCAACTCCTGCGAAATAAGAGCCGCGCGCGGGATCTCGATCATGGTTCCCACCAAATAATCGATCTTCACTTTGCGCTTAGCCATCACTTCGTCGGCGATCTGAATGATGTCTTTCTTGGTCATCGTCAGTTCCCCGATCATCCCTACCAGCGGGATCATGATCTCAGGAACAACGCGTAGCCCTTCCTGAATCAGATCAGCAGCCGCTTCGAATATTGCGCGAGCTTGCATCTTGTACATCTCAGGATAGGTTACCGCAAGACGACAGCCACGGTGGCCCAGCATCGGATTAACCTCATGCAAGAATGTCACTTTTTTCTCAAGATCCTTGATGGACACTTCAAGATCCTTGGCGACCTTCTTCATTTCAGCGCCACCTTTGGGCAAGAACTCGTGCAGGGGCGGGTCCAAAAGACGGATCGTGACCGGCAGTCCGGCCATCGCCTTGAAGATACCCTTGAAGTCAGCCTTCTGCAGGGGCTCCAGCTTGCTGAGGGCCTTGATGCGGTCTTTTTCATTGTCGGCCAAGATCATTTTGCGAACAGCCTTGAGACGGTTCTCGCCGAAAAACATATGTTCGGTCCGGCAAAGCCCGATACCCTCGGCGCCGAAATTGCGCGCGATCTTAGCGTCCTCGGGAGTATCCGCGTTGGTTCGCACTTTAAGACGGCGCACATCATCGGCCCACTGCATGAACTGCTTGAATTCAGGACCAAGCTCAGCTGTCACAAGTTTGGTCTGTCCGAGAATCACTTCACCGGTACTGCCATTGAGAGTGACGTAATCGCCTTCCTTCACCTTGATCGTTTTGCCCGCTTCGGTAACAGTGAAATACTTTGCCTTCGTGTCAATATGAAGAGCTCCGCATCCTGCGATACAGCACTTACCCATTCCACGGGCAACTACCGCCGCGTGGCTGGTCATACCGCCTGTCGCGGTCAAAATTCCTTCAGCCGCGATCATACCGCCGACGTCCTCGGGTGAGGTTTCCATGCGCACGAGAATTGTCTTTCCGCATTTATCATCACTCCACTCGATCGCGTCCTCGGCAGTAAATACAACCTGGCCGACAGCCGCGCCCGGGGAGGCGGGTAAACCCTTGGCAAGCACCTTGTATTTGGATTTGGTGTCAATGGTCGGATGCAGAAGCTGATCAAGCTGTTCAGGCTGGACACGCAGAAGCGCCTCTTCCTTGCTGATCAGACCTTCCTTGACCATATCACAAGCGATCTTTACCGCCGCGGCGGCCGAACGCTTGCCGTTGCGCGTTTGCAAAAGATAGAGTTTCTTGTCCTCAATCGTAAATTCCAAGTCCTGCATATCGCGAAAATGCTTCTCAAGGCGCTGATAGATCTCTTCGAGCTGAGTGTACGCGCCGGGCATGACCTGCTTGAGCTGTGCGATCGGATTGGGCGTACGGATACCGGCCACCACATCCTCGCCTTGAGCGTTGACCAGGAACTCCCCGAAGAATTTATGTTCTCCGGTGCCAGGGTCACGCGTGAACGCCACGCCGGTGCCGCTCGTCTCGCCCATATTGCCGAACACCATCGACTGTACGTTGACGCCGGTGCCAAGATCATGGGGAATCTTATTCAGATTACGATAAATATTCGCACGGTTGTTGTTCCACGATTTAAACACCGCATCGCAAGCCAATTTGAGCTGCTGAATAGGATCATCCGGAAAAGCCTTCTTGGTGGCTTTCTTCACAACTTCTTTGTATTCCTTGACCAGTTCCTTGAGGGCCTGGGCATTGAGCTGTGTGTCCTCGGTGACTTTGAGCTTGGCTTTTTTAGCCTTCAAAATATGCTCAAAATTATGATGTTCTATATCCAACACAACGTTGGAGAACATCTGAATAAACCGGCGGTACGCGTCATAAGCGAATCGCTCATTGCCGGACTTTTGGATGAGGCCCTTGACCGCGTCGTCATTGATACCCAGATTCAGGATGGTATCCATCATGCCCGGCAAAGAAACGGAAGCGCCGGAGCGCACGGAAACCAGCAGAGGATTTTCGGCGGAGCCGAATTTCTTTCCTGTCGCCTGCTCAAGTTTCCTCAGGTTCTCCATCATTTCATTCTCGAGACCGTCGGGCCATTTGGAGTTGTTGGCATAAAATTCTTTGCACGCCACCGTTGAGATAGTGAAACCAGGAGGTACCGGAATTCCGAGATTGGTCATTTCCGCAAGGTTGGCCCCTTTGCCGCCCAACAATGTGCGTTGTTCGCGAGTGCCCTCAGCCTTGCCACTGCCGAAAAAATAAACGTATTTTTTAGATGAGCTCATGTTTCCTTCTTTCTTTCCTTTGTTCTCAGTCATAACCGCCATGTCAATTCATTCCTTTTCTGATTTATTACAAACTATCCGTGTTTAATGAAAAAAATCAACTACGTATCCTGGAAAGTTCCGCAATATTTTTTGTATAAAGCTCTTTAATGGTCTTTAAAAGTAAAAGTCTGTTGGTCCTTACTTTGGCATCCTCTGTATTGATGAATACCTTCTCAAAGAACTCACCCAAGATATCAAAAAAAGCCTCGGCATACAAGCTTGTTGCTTGTGCGTAATCCGCGGCCTGGGCCAGAGAAAAGATCCTTTCCTGGCATGCCTGGTAGCGTTTGAAAACCTCGTGCTCCAGAGGTTCGGTAAAAACACCGGGATCGATAGAAGCGGGCAAGGCGTCTTTATCCTTGCTCCCTTTCAATATATTGAAAGTGCGCTCAACCACCTTGCAGGCTTTTTGGAAAGATTCATTCGACGCCAACTTCAAAAGTTCCTGCGCCCTGAGGAAATTCTCATACGGCCTGTCCAATCCCGCTGACGTAACCGCCTCTACAAAATCCTCGCGCAAACCACGATCCGCCAAAAGAGCTTTGAAACGATCCTTGAAAAAAAAGTCCAGCTTCGACCCAAGCGCGGCCTCTTTATCCTTTAATATAAACGGCCCCAATTCCCGTCGGGTCTGCTCGACCAGATTCTTAAAAGAAAAATCCAGCCTTTGCTCAAGAATGATCTTAAAAATAGCGGAAGCACTGCGACGAAGGCCATAAGGGTCCAAACTGCTGGATGGCTCAAGCCCCAGGCCAAAGCAAGCCACAATAAGGTCCAGCTTATCCAAAAGAGACAGTAGTGACCCGGCTTTGGTCTCGGGCAAGCGGTCCTGAGTCGTGCGAGGCAGATACTGCTCGCCTATCGCTTCAGCGACTTGGCTGTTTTCACCGGCTTGCAAAGCATAATACTTACCCATAATACCCTGCAGCTCGGGAAACTCCCCGACCATCTGCGTCAAAAGATCAGCTTTGGAAAGGGTGGCCGCCCGCTCAAGATCCACACGTGCCTGCAAAGACAGATCAAGAGAGGCCGCTAGATTTTTTGAAAGAAGTATGAGCCGGCCGGACTTCTCGAGCATCGAACCGGCCCCTTTCAAAAAGACAAGGTTCTTGAGCTCTTCCCTTTTTTTCTGAAAACCAGCCTTGATGTCCTCACGGTAAAAGAAAAGACTGTCTTGAAGTTTGGCGTGAAGAATGTTCTCGATGTTCTTGGAAATGACTTTTTTTTCGGCAACCGAACGCGCGCCGTCGAGCACCGCGATGAGTTTGGGGGCCAGCGCGCCTTTTTTGTCGACCACGCCGAATAGCCTCTGCTTGCGAGCCATGCTGACCGCCAGGACTTCCAGCGGCAACGACAAAAATTCATCGCCGAATGGCGCGGCCACCGCGTGAGGGATCTCCACCAGATAATTGACCTCATTCAACAGAAAAGCGTCTTGGTAAAGCTCCAGGCCCATGGAATCGGATATTCTCTCAAGTTGTTTCCGTATTTCTTTTTTTCTTTCAGTTTGATCGAGGATGACCCCGTACTTATTCAGCGCTTTAAAATAAGCGGCGCTGTTTTTCACCGCGACGCGTATCCTTTTGCCTTTTAGAAAAATACCCGTCGAGGCCGCCGACGCCGTATATCCGATCTTAAACTTGAGCGGCTTATTTCCCAGGATCGCCAGATAATTGCGTATCGGGCGGGAAAAAAAGATGCCCGAATTATCCCATTTCATATTCTTGGGAAAATTGAGTGATTTCACGAGAGACTCAAACAGCGCCGGTAGAATTTTCTCTGTCCTCTGGCACGGCTCGGCTTTGCGAATGAACGCGAAAGGCTTTCCATTCAACTCCTGTATGACAATATCATCGGGTGAAGCGGCGCGGTGCTTGAGGATATTGAGAAACTTTTCGGACGGTTTGCCGTCGGTACCATAAGCTTCCTCTTTGGACAAAATCTTGGTCATCTGGTCGCGCGCGGATTGCAAGGAGGCAATATTGGTAACAAAAAAAACGAGGCGCCGTGGCGTCGCCCATACGCGGCAAGACTCAAATGATATCCTCTGCTCCGTCAGTAGTTTTTTTAGCTTTTCAGAAAAAGGATTGTCACCGGCCGTCGAGGATTCAAAAAAATCAGCAAGCGTCGTAGCCGGAAGCTCTTCACAGCCGATCTCAAAAAGAAGGTCCTGGACCGTGACGGTCTTAATCTTTTTTGTCATGGGTCTCTCCGGCTTGGCTCT
Organism: uncultured Planctomycetia bacterium; assembly: GCA_964486835.1. GTDB lineage: Bacteria > Omnitrophota > Gorgyraeia > 2-02-FULL-51-18 > 2-02-FULL-51-18 > CAMDWQ01. The sequence goes on along the minus strand of CAZAPB010000020.1, from coordinate 9,411 downwards.
TTTCAAAATAACGCTGAGCGCATTTTTTGGCCAGATTGCGGACTCGCGCGATGTAAGTCGGCCGTTCATTGACGCTGACAGCGCCGCGCGCGTCCAGCATATTGAAAACATGCGAAGTCTTGAGCGTCATCTCATACGCGGGATAAACAAGCGCGTGCGGATCCGGATCGGGACCGCCCAGAAGACGCTTGGCTTCGGCTTCGTATTGATCAAAAAGCTCATGCAAAAGCTTGGTGTCGCTGACTTGGAAATTGTAATGGCAGTATTCTTTTTCAAAAGCCAGGCGCAGATCACCATAGCTGACATCCTTGGACCACTGGAGCTTGAAAAGATCGTTGACTCCCTGCAGAAACATCGCGATCCGCTCTAATCCGTAAGTGATCTCACACGAGATTGGGTCGAGAGCAAACCCCGCCATCTGCTGAAAATAGGTAAACTGCGTGACCTCCAGACTGTCCAGCCACACTTCCCATCCCAGCCCCGACGCGCCCAACGTCGGAGACTCCCAGTCATCCTGCACAAAACGGACATCATGTTCCTCAAGCCTGAGGCCGGCATACCGGAGGCTGTCCAGATACAGATCCTGCACATTCTCACGCGAAGGCTTGAGAATAACCTGGTACTGATAATAATGCTGAGTTCGAAGAGGATTTTCGCCGTAACGGCCATCGGTCGGCCGCCGGGTCGGCTGGACATAGGCGACATTCTGAGAATTGGCGCCAAGCGACCCAAAAAATGTGGCCGGATGAAAAGTCCCCGCGCCCACCTCCATGTCATACGGCTGGAGGATGGCACAACCCTGCTTTGCCCAGTATTCGTTGAGCTTGGCGATCAGTTCCTGGAAAGTGACTATTTTTTTCATCAGATCTCTCGGTTAAGAGCAGTAACAGATTAGCTTCTACCCATTGTTATCCCGAGCCCACCACAACGCCTCGGCGGGCACGGCGAGGCAAAGCCGAGTCGAGGGATCTAGCGCCAGATTCCTCGACTCGTTCGCTTCGCTCAGTCGCTCGGAATAACACGGATAAGGTAAGAGCTACGCTATTACTAAAAGCTTATTTATTATATTGAAATACTGGCCATAATCAATTGAAACCCATTTTCTCCAAAAATGTGACCGAGCGCAGTTTTCTCTGCAAATGAAAATCCACAAAGCGCCTAAGCACTTTTTCCAGTTCTGCCCCGACCTCCTGGGAAACCTTGACCTGATAGAGGTCTTTGACCGCGGCACGCCGCGCGTGCTCCAGAAAATTGATCGTCCCTCGCGAAACAGGAATTCCTACCCCGGTCGAGGCAATCGTCGCGCCTTCCTCACGGGAAAATGAACCCAGCGCTTTGACCGAACAGGCCTTGCAGTAAATACCGCCCTGCTTGACACTGAAGAACGCCGGATCCGGCAGATCGGCGCGGCAGATCACGCAGGCCTTGATCTCAGGCATCAGGCCCAATAGCTCAAAGAATTTAATTTCAAAAATTCTGGCGGCTCTTTTAGCGGAAGCGCCGCTGGCCAAAAAAGACAATAGATCCAACATCAGCTGAAAAATATCGGGCCCAGGTTCCTCGGTCTCGGTCAACTCATCGATCAGCTCAATAAAATAACTGGCGTAAGCAAGCCGCTCCAGATCCTCACGAACTTGCGGAAATAGATCGACCAGCTCTACCTGGGTGATCTGATGCAGATCTCCGCCGCGCTTTCTTTTATAAAACAAAATTTCATTCAAAGAAAAAGGTTCTAGTGTACTTCCATACCGTTCACGGCCGTCGCGGATGCCCTTGATGATCCCTTTGACCTTGCCATATTCACGTGTATAGAATTCCACCAGCAAACTTGTATCACGGTAATCTTGTTTGCCTAGAACTAAAGCGAGAGTTTTTGTAGCGGCCATATTATTAGAGTATAAGTCTTTTGATTACAATAGGTTATAACTATTTTTCGAGACTTGTTGAAGACGGAAGTGAAGCGCCGCCTGAAATAACTAGCTTGATCCCATCTTCAACGCTCACATTGGCTTCAATCAGCTCTTCGCGGGGAACGAACATGAACATTCCCGTTGCAGGATTAGGCGGTGAAGGCACAAAGATACTGATGACATCCTTGCCGGTCACCCTCGAAAGTTCCCACGGCTTTTCCTGTGTAACAAAAGCCATTGAGTAGATCCCTTTACGCGGATACTCCAAAAAAACCACCCTTTTGAAAAGGCCCCGCTTGTCGTCAAAAAATGCGCCGGTGATCTCCTTGAGCAAAAGATAGACACGGTTGAACACCGGAATATTCTTAAGTATAGATTCTCCAAAATCGGTAAGATTGGTCAAAATAAATTTACGCGTACCGACACCAATCAGCGTGACCAAAAAAATTACCACAAGCCCAATAGCCAACTTCGCCAAATACACCGCAACAGTGGCATCAATATCAAGCGGGAGCGCTTTAAAGACAGGGTTGACGATGAACGCGTCGGCCAGCCGGAATAGATACCCGATAACAAGGATGGAGAGAAACAAAGGCGCCAACACGACCAGACCGGCAACGAAATAGCCTTTAAATTTATGCTTAAGATGTCTCACTTGAGGATTTTCTCCACAAGATCTTCCTGACGACGGAACATCTTCTCGCGGTCCAATGATCCCTGGTCATCATATCCCAAAAGATGAAGCATTCCGTGCACCAGATAGCGGGCCAACTCCTGCTTCCACGCGATACCCAGGTCGCGAGCCACCGCCTGGGCCATATCCACAGAGACTACGACATCGCCCAGATAATCCGCTTCCCTTCCTACGATGTAGCCGGAGCCCGGCTCAAAGGAAATAACATCGGTTGAACAGTCGTGTTTGAGAAACTTCTTATTGAGAGCGCGAATCTCACGGTTATTGGTCAGGAGGACACTCACAAACAACTTCTGTGACTTCTCCGCCGTCAGCGTTGTCATGATGACTTTTCTGACCCACTCAACCGCTACCCCTTCGGCGATCTTGTCCCTTTTGACGCTGATCAGAGGGACCAGCGTGACAGGGGTCTTTTTGACTGCCTTGACGCGTTTTTTCATCGGAGTTTGACTCCAAGCTCACGCAGCTGTTTTTCATCGACAGGCGACGGCGCATCCGTCATCGTGTCCATCGCCTTCTGGTTTTTGGGAAAAGCGATAACCTCGCGAATGCTATCGAGCCCGAGAAGTATCGTCATCACCCGGTCAATTCCTAACGCGATGCCACCATGCGGCGGAGCGCCATATTGAAAAGCCTTTAGAAGAAAGGCAAACCGCACATTGATATCCTTTTCACTTAAACCTATCATCTCAAATATTTGTTTCTGCAAATGCTCCTCATGGATACGCACAGAGCCCGAGGCGATCTCATTGCCGTTGAGAACCAGGTCATAAGCGCGCGAACGGATCTTGCCGTACTCTCCGGCCGATTTGTATTTTTCCCAATCCTCAAAATTGGGGCTGGTGAACGGATGATGTTCACTGTCCCAGCGCTGGCCCTCTTCGTTCCACTGAAAAAGCGGGAAATCCGTCACCCAGCTAAAATGAAAAGTACCCGCTTTGACATATTCCTTCCAACGGGAAATATGAAGACGCAAAGCGCCGAGAATTTTCTGAGCCTTCTTTCTTTCATCCGCGATAAAAAGAAGCAGGTCTCCGGGAGAGGCTTTAAAAAGCGCTATCAATGATTTTTGTGTTTTTTCATCGATAAATTTAGCTATCGGCGACTCAAGTCTACCCTCTTCCACCTTGAAATACGCCAGGCCCACAGCGCCTTCAGCCTTCGCCAATTCAGTCAGATTGTCGATATCCTTGCGTGAAACCTCGGGCTTGGGCACACAGAGGCCGATCACCGCGCCTTTTTCATTAGCTACCGTATCCTTGAAAACCTTGAACTCTGATTGGCGCACCAGCTCCGACGCGTCGCCAAACTCAAGACCAAAACGCAGATCCGGTTTGTCCGAACCGTACCGGGCCATCGCGTCCTGGTAGGTCAGGCGAGTGAATGCCGGAATATCCACGCCGAGTATCCCGTTTCCTCGATGATACTAAAAAGGTCCTCCTCTTCCAGAAAAGACATCTCGACATCCAGCTGTGTAAACTCAGGCTGACGGTCAGCGCGAAGATCCTCGTCGCGGAAACACTTGGCTATTTGAAAATAGCGGTCAAAGCCGGACACCATCAGGATCTGCTTAAAAAGCTGAGGCGACTGGGGCAACGCGTAAAATTCACCCTGATTCACACGGCTGGGCACCAGATAATCACGCGCGCCTTCCGGAGTTGACTTGGTAAGAATAGGCGTCTCAACCTCGATAAATCCGTGCTTGTCGAAAACACTGCGAATGATCTGATAGGCGCGGTGACGGGCAAAAAGGCTCTTCTGCACATCGGGATTACGCAGATCCAGATAGCGATAGGTCATGCGCAGATCCTCGTTGGTCTGGCGGCTTTTGGTTATCTCAAACGGCGGCAGTTTGGATTCGCTAAAAGTTTTTATCGAACTGACGGCTATTTCGATAAGGCCCGTCGAAATTTTTTGGTTTTCAGTTCCCAGGGGCCTTTTCTGCACCGTTCCGACAACTTGTATACAGCTTTCAGACTTATGGTCTGCGGAACTGCCGGAATAAACCAGCTGTGTCTTGCCATAGCGGTCGCGCAGATCGATAAAGACCAGTTTTCCGTGATCGCGTACCGTGTCCACCCATCCGCAAAGCGTGACCTGCTGACCGATATTCTTCTCCGTTAATTCACCGCAAGTATGAGTTCTGAGCATTTATATATCTTTCTTTTTTTTCAAAATTTCAACGGCCGAGGCCATGTCCACCGTTTCCTGAACACCGGTTTCCATATTTTTGAGAGAAAACTTGCCATCCTTGAGTTCATTATCACCGAGTATCACCGTAAAACGGCAGTGGTGCTTATCAGCCAGCCGCATCTGCCCTTTGAGGGACTTGGACAAGAGGTCCATCAGCGAAGTAATCCCCGCCGCTCGCAGGCGGGACAAAAGCGCAAAACCCTCGGCATGGGCCGCCTCTCCCAGCGTCGCGATAAAAAATGAATTTTGATAGCTGTCGTTCGTTTTTTCGCCTTCAGCGCACATCAGAAGCCGCTCGATCCCTACCGCGAACCCCACAGCACCCAGTCTTGGACCGCCGAACGACTCGATCAGCCGGTCGTAGCGTCCCCCGGCTCCCAAAGCGTCCTGAGCGCCCAGCTTGGGATGTGTGACCTCAAACACAGTCTTGGTGTAATAATCCAGTCCGCGGACCATATGAACATCCAGCTCGAACGCGATACCGGCCTTAGTCAGAAGGCGTTTGACGGCTTCAAAATGCGCTGTACTTTCCGCGGTCAGATAATCTGTGATTGCGGGAGAGCTCTTGGCGATAAACCGGCAGGTATCCACCTTGCAATCCAAGAGACGGAACACGTTCTTGTTTAAGCGGTTCTTACAATCCTCACAAAGCTTGTCCGTCATCGGCGTAAAATAATTCTTTAGGACATCCCGGAATCCGTCTCTTTCCTCAAATGTCCCAAGATTGTTGAGCTTGAGCTTGTATCCCCCGGCTCCCGCGCTATCCAAAAAAACGGTCAGCGCCTGGATGGCCTCAGCATCAGCCGCCGGAGTGTCCGCCCCTAGCGTTTCCACTCCCACCTGGTGAAACTGCCTCAGCCGCCCCGCCTGAGGCCTCTCACTGCGGAACATTGGCCCTATATAATAAAACTTCGCCAGACCCTCTGTCTTGTCCAGTTCGTTCTCCAAGTACGCCCGCACCACACCGGCGGTGCCCTCGGGCCTCATCGCCACACGCGTCTTGGAGCGATCCTCAAATTCGTACATTTCTTTTTGAACGACATCAGTTTCGTTGCCCAGCGCACGGGTAAAAACTTCTTTCTCTTCAAGAATGGGTGTGCGCAATTCAGAAAAACCAAAATTTTTGAAAACTTCCCGGGCGGTGGATTCTATGCTTTGGAACTGCTTCGCGTCATCTCCATAAATATCATGGGTGCCTCGGAGACGCTTATACGACATAGGATTCTAATTTTCTTTAAAAAGCCTCAGATGCGAGGCGCTTACGAACAACCGCGGAGGCGTACTAGACGTACGCCGCACAAGACAGAGAGCAATGCAACGAAGTAGATGAGGCTTTTTCAAGAAAATTACTTGACGACTTTTTTCATGATCAACCCCGGCTTGAAGATAACTACCTTCTTAGGCGGTACCGGCACTTCTTGGCCGGTGCGGGGATTACGCCCTAGGCGCCCCCGGCGGGACTTGATCTTGAAAATGCCAAAATTACGAAGCTCCACGGTCTGTCCAGCGGCCAGATACTCAGTGATCTTGTCCAGCACCGATTGCACCACACGCTTGACTTCAATCTGCTTAATACCAGTTTCACTTGCTATTTTCAGCACAATGTCTTTTTTGGTAATGGCCACGAGAACCTCCGAAAGTTTGTATGATATTATCATACAATAAGTTATGGTGTCAAATCATCCCCAATTTATACAGCACTCGTTTTAAACAGCTGTCTGCGCTTGCTCATCCGTAATAACTTTTGAAATCCGGAAATAGCCTCCATCCCAATCTTTGATCTCATCCAGAGTTTTTAAACGAAACGGCGGTTTTAGCACACAATCGGGAGCCGGAGCTTTCAATGAGTAAAAAACGCGCTGAAAAACAAATACATCCCTGATCAAATGTTGTCTTACCCATTGAAATACAGCCTTCTCAGGATCCCTATTGGCCGTATTGAAAGAGATCGCCCCTATATTATTGATAGTAAAAACTTCGGGCACATCAAAGATGACTAAATAATTCCTGTCCCTCTGCTCTTTCAAAAAATTCATCGCGAAATTATATTCCCGGACAGAATAGGACTGGTTTGAAAAACGGCTTTCCATCGAAAGCGGGTGATAAACCATGACACACCCTATACTGAACAACAGCATCGCCCTGCGCCAATTCAAGGACGCGATCCTGCTCATAAAAAAAACCGCCCCTAAGGTAAGAATGCTCATAAACAACATAAAATACCGGCTCACATTGGGCACATCCACCCGCCCCGCGTGAAAACTGGTAGTAATGACCCAAAGCGCCCCTACAAGAACCAGCGCGATCAATACAAACTGCTTTTGTTTAGTTTTGCTGGCGATTTGATTGGTAATGAACAAAACCAGAAAATATACCAAGCCGCCGATCCCAATGATGTTGATGATGCCGGCATAAGGAAGGTCGGAGTATAGCTTGAATCCTTTTTCAAAAAAAATAATATTTTGCTTGATAAAATGGACTACCGAAAAAACACCCTCCGGCTCAACCTTTTGGCTGTCAGTCAGTGTATGATTCCATGTCAGCAGTCTTTGCCAGTAAACAGGTAAGGCAAAAAAAGAGGTTAAAGAAAAAAGAGGAATATTGGGCCTGATGTCATCCCATCGAATCTTTTTAAAAATCCCCGCCAAGATAAGCCCTAAAATAACAAGCGCGAAGCACTCATAGCGAGTATGCGAAAACATAAGGCACTGCGCCCATAAAAAAAGTAGGCTTGCCGGGGACGGCTCCTTAATGACCCAGGCAAAAGAAGCGACCATGATAAAGAAAAACAGCGCGTGGAGAAGCTCGTATCCCGCGGACGTGGCAGTTTGCGAAACTACCGGCTGAGCGGCCAAAAGAATCAGCGCGATATAAGCCCACCATTGCCCAAGCCAACGTTTGATGAAAATAAATGTCAGCGAAAAAAAAGCAAATAACAGAATGAAATTCACAACAAAGGCGTTTGCGACCCGGTAACCGCTGACGACGTGAACGCAATGCGTCAAAAAAGACATAAGAAAAGGTCTTTTTTCGTATACAAAACTCGTCGGATGAAAATTCAGGTAATACCAATAGCCCTCTCTGTTAAGGTTAACGGTCTTGTCAAAAGTCATTGACTTGGACACGCCCACTATATTGGCCTGGTCAATAAAAACCCGCAATGTGGGCGTGACTGTAACGAACAAAAAAATAACCAATAACAATGAGAACAATAAGCCATAACGGTCCGCCCATAGAACCTTCTTCAGAGTATCTTGGCGGACATCGGCTGTCTTAAACAGTGTAAAGATCCAAACACCAACCACGCCACCAAGTATGTAATAAGACCAGGTTGTAAATAAATGCACCATTTTGCGGTGGTCCAAAGAAACGTAATACGCGAAACAAATCGTCGCCAAAAAAAATACAACCGAAATATAATTGATCGCCTTATTACCCTTCATTTACAGCTCCCAATGAGTTCCTACTAATTAATAGATTATTAAATATTTTTACTAAATGCATACATATTTTACATTATTTTCAAATATAATCAAATGCGTCTCAATATGCTCATCGCGCAACGCCTTCACATTTTACTGCTTATGATAGTATTTCAACCCAAATATTATCTTTGGTCTCTGGTAAGGAATACAGCCGAGGGTCTTGCGGACGATGCTAAGATCTTATTTTTATTCCAGGGGTTCCGGGGAAACTCAACAGACCTTCCAGGCTTTTGGGCAATCTCTCTTCTTCAAGAGCTTTTTGCGGACACTCGTCAGAAGATTCGAAGCAAGTCTTCAACAGCAACACAGCCAAAAATCAATAAATTCTAATCCTATATCTTCATTGACGTAATAGCCGCTAAGTTTTACGACGGCCTAGATCTTAAAAAACATGTGGTTTCAATCGCTATGGGTTAACATCAGCATCGGGGTCACCGCTGGGGCCACCGCTGGGGTCACTGCTGGGTTCACCACTGCCACCTTCCAAAACTCCCCATATCTTATTAACATCGTCCCAAATAACCCGAACAGGCTCTTGCCACATAAATACAATTTTACCATCATCAGTATAGTCCGTATATCCAATTTTCCATTGACCAGTACTCTCAACTATTGTATTGCCAAATTCATCAAGCACATTTTGATAGCCTGTACCAATAATATCTCCAAAAGAGCCGCCCGACCCCCCATGAACAAATATAGTATTAGAGTCAACCCAGCCGGATGGACCACCATTATATAGCGCCGGCGTAGAAGGATTACCAGTTATACCTATTGTAAGATTCCCTGAGGCAGGGTCTCTACGTATTACTTCTATACCACTCGCGTCCTGTCCCCAATCATGGGCTAGCTCAACACCGTACTCGTCTTTATATATCTGTCCGACGCAAAAACCCAGGTCATCAAACAATAAACCATCTCCAAAATAACTATCGACAGGCACGCCGGGTGGGATGGGATTTCCAGCTGTATCAACATCGTATAGTATATATCCATCGCTATTGGGATCATAACCAAGCTGCCCCACCACTTCATTATTCGCATTAATTACACCTATAGTTACTCCGATTCCACCGCTGCTGCTTCCACTGCTGCTGCTTCCACTGCTGCTGCTTCCACTGCTGCTGCT
>CAZAPB010000019.1:740-14320 GCA_964486835.1 uncultured Planctomycetia bacterium | reverse complement strand
AAAGATAAAAGATCAAAGATAAAAGATCAAAGATAAAAGATCAAAGATAAAAGATAAAAGATCAAAGAGTAAAGATTATAGATTAAGAGCTAAAATAAAAGAGTCAATTCGCGATCTTTATTTAGTTCTATCTTTTATTTTTGATCTTTGATCTTTAAACTTTCCTTGATCCACCCCCCGCCAATAACCCTTCCGCGGTCATCATAGAAAACCGCGGCCTGACCCGGGGTCACGGCCTTTTGGGGAGCTTCAAATTTAACACGAACCAGCCCGGAATCAAAAGAAAGAATTTGGGCCCAGGCCCGGCTATGTCTTGAGCGTATCTTGACAAGGACCCTCCCCGTTCGCGGGTCCAACTGCCAGTTGATGCGGTGAACGTTCATTTCAGAAACCAGCAGGTCATTTTCCGAACCTATTCTAACTTCGTTTTTTTTAAGATCGATCCCCGTGACAAAATACGGCGTGATATTAGTGATGCGGATGCGCTTCCTCTGGCCGATCGTAAAAAGGTGACTGCCGTCGTGTGTTCCCATGATCTTGTCGTCTGGGCCCACAAAATTGCCCCTGGATGGAAGCCTGTCAGGGACTGTTTTCTTTAAAAAATCAACATAGCTGGTCTTTACAAAACATATTTCCTGGCTATCCGGCTTGTCGAACACGCGCAAGCCAAGCTTGGCAGCTATTTCCCTCACGCGGATCTTTTCAAGACCGCCTATCGGTAAAAGCGTTTTAGCCAACTGCACCTGGTTTAGGCCCGCCAACACATAGGATTGGTCCTTTGATAGATCGTCTCCTTCGGCAATAAAGTATCTGGAAGTCTCTTGGTCATAGCCTACCTTGGCATAGTGGCCCGTTGCGATACAGTCAGCCCCAAGCTCATCGGCCTTTTTCATTAACAGGCCGAACTTGATATGATTGTTGCATTCAATGCAAGGATTGGGTGTGCGTCCGACAAGATACTCGGCAACAAAATAATCGATAACTTTTTCTTTAAAATCCGAGGAAAGGTCCAGCACGTAATACGGGATATTAAGTTTTCGGCAGACTTGGCGCGCGTCATCGATATCGCGGATAGAACAGCAACCTTTAGATTTCTCATCCCGGCACTCTTCGCTGGACCAGGTTTTGATCGTAACGCCGATAACTTCGTGGCCCTGCTCTTTTAGAAGATAGGCCGCGACCGAGCTGTCAACCCCTCCGGACATGGCGACTACCACACGACTGAGAATAGGATCAGGCATTTTTTAACGTTCGGCAGATGGAATAAAGACGGTGTTCATTTTTCCCCGATCAATAGCAGACTGATATTAACTTTATGGGGTTTCTTTGGACTTTGGATCAGGCCTGGTCTCATCCGGCTGGTTCTTTGTCACGTGCTGGAATTCGCGTATGCCCTCACCGAGGCTTTTGCCGATCTCGGGAAGCCGGTTGGCGCCGAAGAGTAAAAGACACACCAGCAAAATCATCAAGAGTTCAGGCAGGCCCACACCGAGCATTGTTACTCCCTCACTTGTTTAGTGCTTAGAATAGCAAATATCAACGCACACGGTCAACGCAGTGATGCGCCAACTGCTCCAGGCTTTGGCGATACACTGACTCGGGCAACAACCTGATATTTTCAAGCGCTTTCTCGATGTAATCGCGCGCCTTGGCCATCGCGCGGTCTACTGCCTTTTGTTCGACGGCGATCTTGCGGATCTCCTCAAATGACACTGAACCGCTTTTCATACGATCTAGCATTGTGTCGCGCTGATCGGTTGGCATGGACCCCAAAAGATATAGAAGCGGCAGTGTGACGTCATTTTTTGTCAGGTCCAGACCGGTGGTCTTGCCCAGGCTCTTGGTTTCGCCCACCAAATCCAGACAATCATCCACAATTTGAAAAGCCATTCCGAGCGAAAAACCATACTGACCCAGGCGCTGGATATTGTCCTTATTCGTCCCCGAGTAATAGCCTCCACCGACGCAGGCAGCCTGAAAAAGAGAAGCGGTTTTTTGGTGAATAATCTTCAAGTAATCCTCCTCGCTCATCAGGAACTGATTACGCTTTTCTACCTGTTTCATTTCGCCTTCGCACATCAAGTGCGCGCAGGCGGCAAAAGCTTGATTGAGAAACGCGTCATTGAGCCCGGCCAGAAGAAGAAATGCCTTCGCGTATAAATAGTCTCCGGAGATTATCGATAGATCACGCCCCCACAGGGCATGAACCGAAGGCTGGTTACGCCGAAAATCAGAATTGTCGATAATGTCGTCGTGGACCAAAGTGGCTGTGTGGATCAACTCGATGGCGGCCGCAAGCCGTGTCACTTCCTGGCGGCTCGCTCCCTCAACCCTGGAGCTGAGAATGGCCAGCGCGGGACGGAGAAATTTTCCAGTCATCTTCAGAATATGTTCGTGCATCTTCTGGATCAAATCATCCGTCGAAGCCAGCTCCTTATGCAGACAGTCGGAAAACGCCTCAAGATCTGAAGCTATCGGGGCATAAATATCCTCAAGTGAAGGACGCTCTGCGAGTCTCATGGGAGGGTCATTATAAGCCTCTGAGGGACTTATCCAAGTTTTTTAATGCCCGCAAAAGATCCGCCGGCGTGTGAGAGGCCGATATAAAATAGGACTCAAAAAGTGAGGGCGGGATATACACACCGTTGTCTAACATCGCATGAAAGAACGCGGCAAACCGGATGGCATTGCAGTGCTTGGCGTCTGTAAAATTTCTAACTTTCGGCTGACCCAAGAAAAAAGTGAACATCGACCCAACGGACTGCACCGCCGCCGTTATACCGCGCTTTTTAAAGATGCTCTGGGCCTCTTTTGTAAAATAAGAAGATTTTTGGCTTAATTTTTTATAAAAAGCAGGAGAAAGCCTCGATAAGACACTGTAACCGGCCACCATCGAAAGAGGATTGCCGGAAAGCGTGCCTGCCTGATAGACTTTTCCGTTGGGCGAGAGATTTTCCATGAGCTCTGAGGAACCGCCAAATGCTCCCACAGGCAAGCCGCCGCCGATGATCTTGCCAAGAACCGTCAGATCCGGGCGGATCCCATAAAGATGCTCAGCCCCCCCATAGGCAACACGAAAGCCCGATATTACCTCATCAAAAATAAGAAGCGCGCCTGTCTTTTTAGACCCCCGCCGCAACGCTTCGAGAAAACGAGGGTCTGCCGCTACTACGCCCATATTACCCGCTACTGGTTCCACGATCACACACGCGACATCTTTCTCTTTCTTAAAAAAGTTATTCACCGCCTCCACATCATTGTAAGGAAGCGTCGCTGTCATGCGCGCAAGACCCGCCGGCACGCCCGCTGAGTCAGGTGCTCCAAAAGTAGCCAAACCGCTACCGGCTTTTACCAGCAAGCTGTCAGAGTGCCCATGATAACAGCCTTCAAATTTTAATATCCGGTCCCTTCCGGTCACGCCACGAGCCAGACGAATAGCGCTCATCACGGCTTCGGTGCCTGAGCTGGTAAAACGCAGTTTTTCGAGAGCGGGAAAAGCCTTGCGTATTTCCAGCGCCAGACGTGTTTCATACTCAGTGGCTGTACCAAAACTAGTGCCGCGGGCGGCCTGGGTCTGTATCGCGCGCACCGTAGAGTGTTCCGCATGCCCCAAAAGGAGCGCTCCCCAGGACATACAAAAATCCGTGTATTTATTCCCGTCCGTGTCCCATAAATAAGCGCCCTTGCCCTTTTCCATCAGGACGGGATCACCGCCTACCGCTTTAAAAGCCCGCACAGGGCTGTTCACGCCTCCGGCGAGACATTGTTTGGCCTGTGGCCAGCCCCTACTCATGGGATAACCACCCGGCCAACGATTGGGCCCAGTAAGTCAGAAGAAAACTAGCGCCGGCTCTCTTCATTGAAAGGTGGGTCTCCAACACGATTTTTTTCTCATCGATCCAGCCCCTGGCCGCCGCCGCTTTGATCATGGAATATTCACCGCTGACGCTATAAGCCGCCACGGGACATTTCAGGCGTTCGCGCACATCACGGATCACGTCCAGATAGCTCAGAGCAGGCTTGACCATGATAATGTCAGCGCCCTCTTCGAGATCAGCAGTAGCTTCCCGCAAGGCTTCCAGACGGTTGGAAGGATCCATCTGATAGCTCTTGCGATCACCAAAGCTCGGAGCGCTTTGGGCGGCTTCGCGGAAAGGTGAATAAAATGCTGAGGAGTATTTGACCGCGTACGAAAGAATGGGGAGAGTCTCAAACTTATGCGCGTCCAGCATCTTTCTGATGGCGCCGACCCGGCCGTCCATCATATCCGAGGGCGCGACAACATCCGCACCGGCCCTGGCATGTGATAGAGCGATCTTAGCGATGGTTTGCACAGAATGATCGTTGGCTATTTTTCCTCCGCGTATGTGACCGCAATGTCCATGGCTTAGATATTCACATAGGCAGATATCGGTCATGACCAACAATTTGGGACAAATTTTTTTTACGGAACGTATGGTTTTTTGAATAATGCCATCCGTCGCGAACGCCTTTTTTCCAGCAAGGTCTTTAGATGAAGGGATTCCAAAAAGAAGAATGCCTGGAATGCCGCGATCCTCTATCTTGCGAGCCGTATCGATCAAGCTTTTGGGTGAGTGCTGAAATTGGCCCGGCATCGAACTTATCTCAAACGGCCGGTCAAGGCCTTCTTTGACAAAGAGCGGCTGAACCAGGTCTTTTCGATTAAGACGCGTCTGCTCAATCATTGAACGCAATACTGGATTCTCGCGTAACCGCCGCAATCTTGTTGTTGGATAGCTCATTTTCTTTTTTTTAACGCCTCGATCAAACCGCTGGTGGTGAAAACCTTTGCCTCGACATAAGGCCTAAGCCCATATGATTTTAACGTTTTTGTGGTGATGGGGCCAATACTTAAAAATTTAGTTTTTCGGGCGATTCTGGCAACCGAGGATCGCCCCATTACCCGGACAAAATTCTGCACGGTCGAAGCGCTGGTAAACGCCACGAAATCAACTCCGCCGCGCGCGATCAACTTTTTGGTATCAGTCGGCACAGTTTTAGGCATCACGGTCCTATACGCAATCAGGCGGTGAACGAGGGCTCCCATTTTTTTTAACTTTAGGTCCAAGTCAACCGGGGCGATGTTGGCCTTGAGCAGTAAGAACTTTTTTCCTTTGAGCGTTCCGTGCTTATTTTTGAGAGCGTCAAGGATAGCGCGCGTTTCAAAACGGCCAGGCACTAAATCCGCCAATACGCCATACCGGGCCAGCGCGCGCGTCGTCTCATCGCCGACGCTTGCGATCTTCGCGCCGGAAAGCGCCCTGACGTCAAGCTTGAGCTGAATTACCCTTTCAAAGAACGCCCGAACCCCGTGAGCACTGGAAAAAATAAGCCAATCATACGCGCTGGCATCGCCAATAGCTTGATCCAACCGGCGAAGATCGCCAGGGCTCTCTATCTGTATCAGAGGAAATTCGATGACCTGAGCTCCAAGCGCGGCTAATTTTTCGCCAAAAGCACCGCATTTTTCCGCTGAACGGGTAACAACAACCTTTTTTCCAAACAATGGCAAACGCTCAAACCAACCAAGCCGGTCTTTCAGGGAAACAACTTCGCCAATAATGATCATGCACGGGGCGCTTAGACGGGCTTTTTTTGATTTCAACGCGATGTCCGCCAGAGTGCCGCTTATCGAGCGCTGGCGCGGCAAGGTCCCCCACTCGATGACAGCCACCGGCGTATGCCGGCTTAATCCGCCATGTATCAGTCGAACGGATGTCTTTTGAAGGTTATAAAGACCCATGTAAATCACGATCGTGCCGCCAACGTGAGCTATTTTCTCCCATGGAATAGAATCCGGCATCTTATCATCTGCCCGGTGCCCGGTCAGAAAAGTAACTGCCGCGTTGTGATCACGGTGCGTCAGTGGTATTCCCGCGTATGCCGCGCATGCCGTGGCGCTGGTGACACCCGGCACTACCTCAAAAAGAATCTTTTTGTCCGCCAAATACAAAGCCTCTTCGCCTCCACGACCAAAAAGATAAGGATCACCGCCCTTCAGACGCACCACGCGTTTTCCACGGCGAGCAGAATCGACGATAAGCCGGTTTATCCTTGCCTGTGAGATCTTTTTGTGGCGAAAATTTTTGCCGACGCTGATTTTAACCGAGTCAATGCGGGCATGTCGCAGATGTTCAGGATTGGCAAGATAGTCATAAATGATCAGATCGGCCTCCTGGAGACGCTTTAAAGCTTTAAGCGTTAACAGTTCCGGGTCCCCTGGTCCCGCGCCAACCAATGATACTAAACCAGTCATGCCTGTGTGCCTTGAGAGGACCGCGCCTCTTTTAACAATGCCAACGCGCCCCGCGATAGAAGTTTTTTAGCCAGCAGAATGCCTAATTTTTCAGGAAAGCGCGCGCCGCCCGCGGCAGAGGCAGAAATATAATGCCGGTCTCTCATTGAGAATACCCGCGCGCGCAGATAAAGCTTGGCGGCGCGCACCGAGGAATCAATGCCGAGCGGCACTCGACAGCCGCCTTGAAGCTCTCTTAAAAACGCCCGCTCGGCTCTCACACGTGTTTGTGTGGGGCCGTGGTTGAGTCGCGCCAGCATTTGGATGACGAGGCTATCCGAAGATCTCGTCTCCAGACCAAGCGCCCCCTGCCCGACTGCTGGCAGGATTTGCTCGCTTGGGAGGGCCACCGCATACCGCTGGTATTTATTAAGTCTCATAAGACCCGCCCGGGCCAGAACAACCGCGTCAAATTCATTTTTTTTGAGAACACGTCCTATGCGCGTATCCAGATTGCCGCGAATATCAAAAAGCCGAAGATCCGGCCGCCGAATACGCAGTTGCTGCTTGCGGCGAGGGCTTCCGGTTGCTACAGAAGCGTTTTTAGGAAGAGTTTTTAACGTATATCTTTTTTTTGAGATAAGAACATCACGCGGATCAAGTCTTTTGGGGAAAGCCGCCAAAACAAGTCTCTCGGGAAGATCCGTCGGCAGGTCCTTTAGGCTGTGCACCGCAATATCAATGCTCCCGGAAAGAAGCTTTTTTTCCAGCTCTTTTGTAAAAACGCCTACATTGTTCTTTCTGAAAAGCTCTACAGTCTGATATTCGTCTCCGGTTGTCTTGATAACCACAAGCTTGAAATTCATGCGGGGATAATACCGGGCAAGCTGTCTGCGAACCATGTTCGATTGAGCCAGAGCCAAAAGACTGCCACGAGTGCCGATGCGGATAATTTTTCTCTGTGGCGTCATGACAAAACTGCTTTCCGGCCTCCGAATTCCTTCGCAAACCAGCTCATGAAGTATTCAGTCTGCTTTTGCACCAGTGCCGCGCATTCCTTTAGCTGGCCCTCACGTAAAATCCGGTTACTATCTGCTATGTCTTTCAAGTCATCAATATTGTAAAGATAGACATTGTCAATTTTTTCTATCGAGGCATCGATGTTGCGCGGCATAGCGATGTCCACCAGGAAAAGGGGTTTTTCGTGGCGGTCCTTCATCCAGGAGCGGACCTGCGGTTCAGTGATCAGGCAATGGGTAGAAAGTGTAGACGAAATCAGAATATCGACTTCGCGTATCCTTGATTGGTAGGCTTTGTAGGGTACGGCTTCGCCGCCAAACTCTTGGACCAGTGCTCTGGCCCTCTCTTCATGGTGACTGGAAACAATCAGCGGAAACGCCCCACGGCCGATCATCGCTCTCAGTAACTGCCCTGCCATTTCACCTGTGCCAATCACCATCACACGGGCTTTTTTTAAATCTTCAAATATTTTTTCCGCCAGATCTACGGCGACCGATGCCACACCGACCCTGCCCGCGCCGATCTCTGTGTGAGTCCGTAAATTTTTTGCGACTTTAAGAGAACGCTGGAAAAGGTTGTTGAGCACTTTTCCTGTCTGCCGACTGGTGTGCGCCGCAAGATAAGCGTCTTTGACCTGGCCCGTAATTTCCGTCTCTCCGATAACCATCGAGTCCAAACCGGAAGCTACCGAAAAAAGGTGCTGTACGGAATCAGGCTGTCTAAGAACATACAACTTGTCCTCAAAATCGGATAACGCCAGCTGAGAATGCTCGCTCAAGATACGCTTGGCTGCGCTGACAGCCTGACTATTTTTTCGAGCCACGCCGTATATTTCCATGCGATTACAAGTGGAAAGCAGAACCTGCTCCTGAAAAACATCACTATCCTCAAAACGCTTCAAAAATGCCTGCGATTGGATAGCGGGAACATTAAGCTTCTCGCGTAATTCCACCGGAGCCGTTTTATGATTGATCCCAAGGACCAGGATTTCCATCAAAACCTCCCGGCAAAACCGCTGATCTGGTGAGAGCTTACGATCGTAATGAAAAGTAGCAGAAAAACAAAGACGGTCCCAACCGCGATCTTCTGCCCGCGTCTCATTGAAGAGAGTCGCAAAGTCAGTATCCCCCAATACATAAAACAGGTTACCAATGAAAAAATTACTTTTCTGTCGTAAAAAAGTCTGTCAAGCTGACGCAGATCACGCGCCCACAAAATACCCATCAGAAGTCCCAACGAAAAAAGAAGCGTGCCCCACACCAACGAGATGAAGTGGGCTCTGTCCAGAGAGTCGAGCGAGGGCAGTTTAAAAAAAACTGAGTCCGGATGATGTGATTTTAGCTGAGCTGACTGCAAAAGATACATTGCCGCGCTTGAGACAGCCGTCAAAAGACAGCCGAGCCCAACCAGAATAAACCCCAAATGAAGCCAGAGCCACCCTCCTGAAGGCTGTACCACGCCAGACGGATAAAGATAAATTATTGCAAAAATAAATGTCAGCATAGCGGCCGGCAGTGAAAAAAACGTGAAATAACGCGCAGGATGCCGTCTAGATTCAAAATGGATAAAGCAGAATGAGAGCGTTGCAAAATAAACAAGAAATGCGCTACAAAATAAGAAAAATGTCACACGTCCCTCCCACACCGGATCTGCTGAGAAAAGATAGCCAACTCCCGGGCATCCATTGAAAAACTCTGCGCAATGCCGGGAAAATGCCCTTCGCGCACATCACGGACATAATCAGCGACCGCTTTTTTAATCTCGACCCCGATTTCCGCGTATTTTTTGACGAATTTAGGTTTGAAGGAATCAAACATTCCCACCAGATCATGAAAAACAAGAACCTGACCGTCACAGCAGGGCCCCGCGCCTATGCCGATGGTCGGGATTTTTACGCTGTCACTGATGACCTTCGCCAGCTCCCACGGGATGCATTCCAACAGAAGCAGGGATGCTCCGGCCGCCTCAAAAGCTCGGGCCTGCCTTAGAATTTTTTGCGCCGCGGAAGCAGAGCGGCCTTGCAACTTAAAATCCGCCGCTTTTTTTACCTTTTGAGGTGTCAAACCGATATGCCCCTGAACCATGATCCCTGTTTTTACAATCAACTCCGTGGCCTTCAGGCTATCAAGGCTGCATTCTATCTTCACAGCATCCAAGCGCGCGTCATGAAAAAACTTCTTGGCGGATTCCAGCGCATGACGCGGCCCTTTCTCCACTCCTTTTTTTGGCAAATCTCCGATAATAAAGCTCTTGGGCGCACCTCGGCGTACCGCTTTGGCGTGATGAAGCATTTCTTCCATGGTCACAGAACCCGTGTTGGGGTAACCTAAAAGAACCATTCCAACCGAGTCGCCCACGAGAATAAAATCAACCTTAGCTTCTTCCAAAATACGGGAAGTTAGAGCGTCATACGCCGTTAGCATGGAATACTTCCGGCCAAGCTTGTCTGATCTTAAAAAAAATCTGGGCTTCACAGGCAACAGGACATCATGCTACAGGATCGATTGGACAACTTCGGGGATAAGCTCTTCCCAGCCTATGGCCATCAGGTGCGCGCCCTGGCAATAAGGTTGTGCCGCCTTGATTATCTGAACAGAGGTACTTACAGATACTTTTTTGGGCTCTGCACAATTCTCGAACCGGGCGATCATTTCGTTGGGGATAAATATACCTGGGATCTTCCCGTTCATGAAAGTGGCCATCTTCACAGATTTCAGCAAGATTACCCCGGCCAACACCGGTATTTTAAAACCTTCGCTGTGATAGCGTTCCATAAACCGCTTAAAGCGCGCGATCTCAAATATTCCCTGGGTCTGAAAAAATTGCGCCCCGCAAGAAATCTTTTTGCGAGTTTTGGATATTTCGGTCTCGATGTCGTCAACGCACGGGTTTAACGCGGCGCCGATACACATAGTGGGTGCTCCGTCCAGAGGATGATCGGTCATGTCCATGCCCCCGGACATTTTGCGAATAATCGCCATAAGATCCGCGGCTTCCAGGTCAAACACGGGCTTGGCATCAGGGTGGTCGCCTATTCTTACGGGGTCACCGGTCAAAATAAGGGCATTGTGAATTCCAAGTGCCGAGGCAGAAAGAATATCCGACTGAAGCGCGATGCGGTTCTTATCACGGCATGTGGCCTGCATGATAGGCTCTATGCCGTAATCTTTTAAAAGATGGCAGGCCGCGATAGAACCCATTTTCATCAGGGCACTCTGCTGTTCGGTCACATTAACCGCGGAAACAACACCTTTGAGATAATCAGCTTGTTTAAAAAAATTCTGCATGTTGGTTCCCTTGGGAGGTCCAAGCTCTGCGGTTATGATAAAGCGATCTTTTTTCAGAATCTCACAAAGTTGCATGAAGACCCACTTTTTCTTCTTCAATTGTCAGCAGATTGGAAATCAGCATTACGTTGGTTAGAGGCCCCACACCCCCCGGAACTGGAGTTAAATAGGCCGCTCGCTTACGCGCGCCCTCGAAATCGACGTCTCCGGTCAATTTTCCGTCGACTCTATTTTCACCGACGTCTATAACGATGGCTCCCGGCTTTATCCAGTCTCCCTGGATAAAATTTGGCTTTCCTACGGAAACAATCAAGACATCCGCGCGCCGGACCTGGTCTGCGATATCGATGGTTTTGGAGTGACAAATAGTGACCGTCATGTTTCTTTCAAGCAAAAGAAGCGCGGCGGGCTTGCCTACCACATCGCTTCTACCCACCACAACCGCCTGTTTGCCCACAAGAGATTGCCCGGTCCGGTCAACCAGGCAGACTGCAGACAACGCAGTCGGTGGGGCAACACGGAGATTTCCCCCTGTCAGTATGCGGCGCCCTTCAACATCCTTGGCGATCGCGATAGCATTAGGAATGCCAAGGGATGCAAACTTCTTTGGCAGAGGTGAAAACAAAAGAACCGCCGTTACGGACAAGTCATCGTTAAGTGCCCCAACGCAAGATAATAGATCCTGGGCATCGCAAGATTCATCGAACTCATAAGGCTTGTAGGAAAGACCTGTTTTTTCCAGTATCCGGCCGATGGCTCTGGAATAAAGGATCGCATCTTCCGAATTTCCCACGCGAATCGAGACTAAAAGCGGGGACTTTCCGAGCGCGCGAAGGGATTGCAAGCGTCGGCGCAGGGTTTCCATCTCAGCTTCCGCCGCGGCCCTGCCGTCGATAATAATCGCATCCGCCATTTTATAAGATTCCCATCAATTCGTCTTTGATGGCGGCTGTTCTTATTTGCATTCGGTCTAAATCACTTTTAATAAGTTGCCGGTAATCGTCGTCTTGGATGCTTCTAAGGTTGATCTCTACGTTAAGCCGCGCGGCCGCGAAGGCGCTATGAAAAAGGATCCCCGCTTCCGCCAGATCACTGGCCAGCCATCGACTCACCCGATTTTTTTCGCGCAAAGCATCCTCCGCGCCCCGAAGCGCCAATTGACACATCTGAAAAGGAGTCGCGGCGCATCGTCTGAGCGCCTCCTGATAATCGGGATTGTCCTGCGGTTCCCTGGGGAGCGCCGATAAATCCAAAAAAGCGCGGGTATCATCTTCCATGAGTTTTAAAAACTCGCCCCTGACACCGTCGGCCTTTTTTGCGTTCTCCATTTCACATGGATTTCCCTTTTTCATATCACGGGCATCGTTGATGCGTGTAACCATTTCTACTAATGAAATAGCGATCGCCCCGGTAAGGGCCGCCGCGGCTCCGCCGCCGGGGGAAGGCGCTAAAGATCCCAGTTCATTTAAAAATTCACGGATCGTTTGATTTGAAAAATCGTATCTTAAATTCATGCTAAAAAAGACCTTTGACTGATCCGTCATCTCCAAGGTCCATTTCATCGAGGGCAGGTTTTGCAGATAAGCCCGGCATCAACATTAATTTACCGCAAACGGCGATAATAAACCCCGCGCCTGTTAGAGGCCTTAAGAAAGACACGTTTAGCTTCCACCCGGAGGGCGCGCCTTTCAAATCCGGATTATCAGACAAAGAATAAGGTGTTTTTGAGATATTGACCGGCAAATGGTCCAGCTTGCAGGCATGGATAAGCTCAAGATCTTGCCTGGCTTTTGGCGAGTAATTAACGCCCTCCGCCCCATATAATTCTCTGGCTATTCTCTCTATTTTTTCTTCGACGGTTAAACCCAAGGAATAGCCGTGGTGAAAATCCGACGACTGCCCGGCGATGGTTTTAAGAACAATCTCCGCGAGCTCAAGCGCTCCCTCGCCCCCCAACCGATGCGCATCGGATACCGCAAAAGGAATATTTTCGGAGGTCAAAAAATCTTTAACGGTTTTTATTTCTTCCTCGGTATCCTGAGAAAACTGGTTGATGGCAACCACCGGCTCGACTCCGAAAAAGCGTATATTGCGAATATGACGTTCAATGTTGTCAAAACCACTTTTAAATAAAACCGACATTTTTTTGGATGCATCCTTGGGTGATGCGTGAGACTTAATCGCCTTGACCGTGACAACCAGCACCGCGACTGATGGTTTAAAGGCGGCCTCACGGCAGACAATATCAAAAAACTTTTCAAGGCCCAGATCGGTGGCAAAACCCGACTCCGTGACGATATAATTGGCCAGTTTTGACGCCATCAGGGTGCCTAGCACGCTGTTGTTTCCGTGGGAGACGTTGGCAAACGGCCCCGTATGAATAATAACGGGCTGTCCCTCAAGAGTTTGCACCAAGTTGGGCTTGATCGCATCTTTGAGCAGGACCGCCATTGCCCCTGAAACTCTGAGGTCTTTGGCGGTCAAAAATCTACCGTCGTTTAGAAGCGCTACGCTGATGCTTCCCAATTTATCTTTTAGCGCTTTGACGGATGTAGAAAGGGATAATATCGCCATCACCTCGCTGGAGGCTGTAATGTCAAACCCTGTTTTATGATTGGAAAATTCACAGGCCTTGGCCTTCCCGGCCACGATCTCACGCAGTTGTCTATCATTTAGATCGACAACTCTTCGCCAAAAAATACTCTCGCTGTCCATCTTCAAACTGTTGCCGTGATGAATGTGATTATCAATGGCCGCAGATAATAAATTGTGGGCGGAAGTAACCGCGTGACTGTCGCCTGTGAAATGAAGATTAATGTCTTCCATCGGGAGAACCTGAGAGTAACCTCCGCCGGTGCCGCCGCCTTTGCTTCCAAAAACGGGTCCCAAAGAAGGCTCGCGAAGACACAAAACAACCTTCTTTTTCAGAAGGCCAAGGGCTTGGGTCAAGCCAATGCTGGTGGTGGTTTTCCCGTCACCTTCACGTGTAGGTGTCATGCCGGTGACGCAAATCAGCT
>CAZAPB010000019.1:0-730 GCA_964486835.1 uncultured Planctomycetia bacterium | reverse complement strand
CGACTGGCAAAGCGGTCAAGAACCTTCAGGGATATCTTCGCTTTGTAGGAGCCCCAGGCCTCTATTTCTTCAGCGCGCAAACCCGCCTCATTGGCAATCGCCTGGATATGCCGCGGTTTAGCCTTGGCTGCTATTTCAAGTGTCGAAAGCGTCTTTGGCATCGATGGCTATGGGCCGAAAACTATTTACCCATTCCAACGCGTTGGGCTTGTTGGAACACTTTTCCTTCGGTCTTGATGGACGGCGCGATAACCAGCTCGGTTAGCTGAAGTTCGCGTATGTTCTGCGCGCCTACATTGCCCATACAGGTCGATAAAGCGCCCATGAGATTTTGCGTTCCATCGTCCAACGATGCTGGTCCGTAGAGAATCTGTTCAAGCGTACCTGTCGTGCCGACGCGTATGCGCGTACCGCGTGGCAGATTGGCATGCGGTGTGGCCATGCCCCAGTGATAACCGCCGCCGGGTGCTTCTTTAGCCCGGGCAAATGCGGATCCTACCATCACCGCGTCAGAACCACAGGCAAACGCTTTGCAAATATCGCCGCCGGTGGTCATCCCGCCGTCCGCGATGATAGGCACGTATATTTTATTCTTTTTAAAATAGAAATCACGTGCGGCTGCCGCGTCACAAATTGCTGTGACCTGAGGTACTCCCAGACCAAGCACGCCGCGGCTGGTGCATGCGGCTCCCGGCCAGATAACGAAAAAAAGAGCCGCGGCCCCTGTTTC
>CAZAPB010000018.1:7474-14667 GCA_964486835.1 uncultured Planctomycetia bacterium | reverse complement strand
GCGCGACGAGGTAAGTCAGAAGGCTGGCCCTGTAGGCGATGATCATAGGAGTGCCCAGAAGAGCGCATTCGAGTGTGGCGGTGCCGGAGCAAACCATGGCCAAAAGGCTTTTACGGATGGTTTGGTGGCCTTCATTTTCTACTAATTCAACAGAGACTTTATTTTGGCTTAATATTTTTTCATAGAAATCCACCGGTAATGTAGGGGCCTTGATCAGCTTGAAGGCTATATCCGGGACGCGCTCGGAGAGCTTTGCCGATGCCTCGAGCATGATTGGCAAAAGAACGGAAACCTCATGGCGGCGCGAGCCCGGCAGGAGTGATATCCATCGGTTGGCAGGGGCATCACTCAAGGGACCTATCGTGTCTTTGAGTGGATGACCGACGAAAGCGACCGGCACGCCGTATTCCTCGTATAGCGTTTTTTCAAACTCAAACACCACGAGCATTTTTTTCACATATTTTTTTATCTTATGGATCCTGTTTTTTTTCCAGGCCCAAATCTGCGGGGAAATGTAATACACGACGGGAATGCCCAGCGCGTGGATTTTTTTTGCCAGGTATAAATTAAAACCCGGGTTGTCGATCAGCACGACCACGTCTGGTTTTCTTTGCGCGACGCTTGAGAGGATGATCTTGGCGGCTTTTTGGTACTGGGGGATCTTACGAATGGCTTGCGTGATCCCGGTCACGTGAAAATGCGCAAGATCGAAGAAATCCAGCGCGCCCGTATCCTTGATCATGTCGCCCCCGACACCGTAGATCGTCAGCGGGGAGGGAGAGAATTTTTTTAATGCTTTGATCAGATGAGCGCCGTGCAGATCACCGGAGGCTTCTCCGGCGATGAGATAGACCTTGCGCTCGGGGATGCCGGCGAGTGTAGTCAATTAGAACCTGACCGAATTCTTCGCCTGTTTGATTTGCTGGGTCACGCGCAGTGCCAGCGCCAGCGCGTCACGGCCTTCTTCGCCGGACACCAGAGGTTTTTTCATATTCTTCACACAGTGGATGAAGTCCATCAGCTCAGCTTTGAGCGAATCTTGACGGGTGATATCGATCTTTTGCTGGTGAAGACGGCCGTTTTTTTTGGTGTGGATGAACGCTTCCTGCTTCACGTAATCCAACGAAATGTAGGCGTTGTTCTGGAAGATGCGGATCTTGCGAGTGACTTCCGAGCTCATACGGCTGGCTGTCAGATCGCAGACGATGTTATTCGAGAAATGGATACGCGTGTTGGCGATGTCCTCGGTGTCGGAGAGAATGAAAGCGCCGACCGACTCGACCTTCTTAATTTTGGATTTTACCAGGTCCAGAACGATATCGATGTCATGGATCATCAGGTCCAGCGTGACGCCGGTTTTGGCCATACGCGGGTCATAAGGGCCGACGCGGTGGCATTCGATGAAGCGTGGTTTTTTAATAATGCTCTTGATGGTGCGGATCGCCGAGTTGAAGCGTTCGATATGGCCGACTTGGATGGTCAGGGATTTCTTTTTTGCCAGCAGCAAAAGCTTGTTGGCGTCATCCAGCTTGGTGGTAATGGGTTTTTCAATGAGAAGATGAACGCCGTGATTGAGAAAATCCTTGGATACCTCGTAATGGATCTCCGAAGGAACGACGATGCTGGCCGCGTCGACAAGCCCCAGGAGTCGGCGATAGTCGGTAAACGCGCGGGTCTGGCATAGTTCGGCGACTTCCTGCGAACGGTCCTCGTGGAGATCGCAGACTCCAACCAGAGTCACTCCGGGCATTTTAGAGTAAACTTCCGCGTGACGTCCGCCGAGCCTTCCAAGACCGATCACCGCGACTTTGAGGTTAGGATTCATAGGACACCATTTTAGCCGAAACGATTCTCAAAAGATAGGGTCTATGCTATGATGCACTTTGAATTCCATGAGCTCAACCAACCATTATCAACGAATGATAGGCTATGTTCGTCCGCATTTAGGACGGCTGGGCAGCGCTTTTATCGCGATGATATTCAATTCACTGCTTTCGGGATTGCCGATCGTCGGTTTGATCATCCCGTTCGTGGATACCATCCTTGTCGGAAAACCCATCACCATACCGGATCATAAATATATTCCGTCTTTTATCGTCGATCTGGTCTATCGGGTCAATTCTCTGCCGCGTCTGGAGCTTTTAAACTTTTTGATCCTCTGGACCATCGTGCTTTCTTTCCTCAGGCTCTTTGCCGAGTACCTGCAGTCATTTTTTATGAACGACGTCAGTCAACGGGTCATTCGTGACCTGCGAAACGCCGTTTATGAGAAAATCATCAGTCTGCCGCTAAGTTTTTTTGGAAGGTCGCAGACGGGTGTTCTTGTGTCCAGAATTACGCACGACACGACGGTGGTGCGCGACGCGATATCCGAAGGACTTACAGATTTTCTGTTCCAGCCGGTTCAAATTATCGTGAATCTTGTCGCGTTGTTGACGATCAAATACATGTTTAACATCCCCTGGACTCTGGTCCTGGTGATCTTTGTGCTGATGCCACTTATTATCTATCCGGTCATGAAGGTAGGGCGCCGCCTCAAAAAGATCAGCCGTTCGAGCCAGGAGCAAGTGGCGTTGATCAACTCGACCCTTTTTGAGTCGATCTCAGGCATCCGCATTGTGCAGGGTTTTAGCATGGAAAAATATGAAAAGGATCGTTTTAGCCGGCAGAACGAAGATCTATACCGGACGCAGATGCTCTCGATCAGCCGCATGATATTTGTCAGTCCTCTGACGGAGTTTCTAGGGTTCGTCTGCCTGGGGATCGTGCTGTGGATCGGCGGAAAACTGATCATCAGCGGTCAGATGTCGGCCGGCCCGCTGATCGGATTTTTGGTGGCGCTCTTTTCTCTGCAGAAGCCATTCAAGCGTTTGAGCCGCGTGTACGGCATTAATCAGCACGCTCTGGCAGCGGCTGACAGGATATTTGAGATCCTGGACGCGCCCAACGAGATCACAGAGAAAAAAGATGCCAAGTCATTGCCGGTCCTTAGCAAAGAAGTTGATTTGTAGGGAGTCGGTTTCAATTATGGCGAGAAGCCCATTTTTTCGGGAGTCAGCCTTCGTGTAAAGGCCGGAGAGATTGTCGCGATCGTGGGACCCAGCGGCGGGGGAAAGACGAGCCTGGTCAATCTTTTGCCGCGTTTTTATGACCCTACGCATGGCAGGATACTGATCGATGGGTTAGACCTGCGCGATGTGACGCTCAAATCGCTGCGCTCTCAGATTGGCATCGTCACCCAGGAAACAGTTCTTTTTAATGATACGGTCAGCGCTAATATCGCCTACGGGCGCTCGAAGACCTCTCACACGGACATCGAGGAAGCGGCGCGTATCGCCAATGCGCACAATTTTATCGCGGCGCTACCGTTCAAGTACCAGACGTTTATCGGCGACCGCGGCGTCCGGCTTTCCGGCGGTGAGCGCCAAAGGTTGTCCATCGCGCGGGCCGTGTTGAAGAATCCGCCGCTTTTAATCCTGGACGAGGCCACTTCCGCCCTGGATTCGGAATCAGAGATCCTGGTGCAGGAGGCTATCCACAACTTGATGCGTGGCAGAACTGTGTTGGTCATCGCGCACCGCTTTTCTACGATCAAGGACGCGCACCGCATCCTGGTCATGAACGAGGGCCGTATTGCCGAAATGGGCACTCATGAGGAGTTGATGCAAAAAAGCGGAATGTACCGGCGTCTATACGAGCTTCAGTTCAATATTTGACCCTCTGTTTTAGTCCTTGCCTGGTCACACAACTTTGGTATAATAATTAGCTTCAGAAGTCAGCCGGCGGACTGGTGTCAGTCCGGGGTTTATTAGCATGAAGGGCCTCTTGGGTTTTGACTTTGACTGCCAGGGGTGGGGAGAACGGATTACGTACGTAAGTTATTTATTTTAAATAGCTTATGCGTTCCCTTTAATAGAAATAAAGGAGAGTAAAGTGTCTAAGGAATTAATCCAAGGTTTGCTCGAAGCCGGTTCGCATTTCGGTCATCAGACCAAGAAGTGGAACCCCAAAATGAAGCAGTATATTTTCGGCGAGAAAAACGGCATCTACATTGTTGACCTCGAAAAGACCGCCGAACATATCATCAAAGCCTGTAATTTTATCCGTTCGATCGCGGCGCAAGGCCTGCCGGTTCTTTATGTTGGGACCAAGCCGCAGGCTCAGCTGGTTATTGAGGAAGAGGCCAGGCGCGCCGGTATGTTTTATGTCAACGCCCGCTGGTTGGGTGGTGCTCTGACCAATTATCAGACCATCAAGAACAGCATCCGCCGTTATAAGGCGCTGATCACGATGAGAACCGACGGCACTTTTGAAGCGCTGACGAAAAAGGAAGTTTCTGATCTAGAGAAGGAAATCGCCAAGCATGAAAAGAATCTGATCGGTATCGCTGAGATGGGCCGTCTTCCGGGCGCGATGTTCGTGATCGACGCCAAGAAAGAGGTGATCGCGATCAAGGAAGCCAACCGTCTGGGCATCCCTGTCGTGGCGATCGTGGACACTGATTCTGACCCGGATCTGGTGCAGTACCCGATCCCGGCCAATGATGACGCGATCCGTTCGATCAAACTGATCACTCATATTATTACTGACAGCGTCATTGAGGGGTTGCAGAAGGTCAAGCGTTCGGGCGACAAAGATGCCGTCGCAGAGAACGCCGAAGCTGCGTTGGCTGAAAACAAATAACGTTTTATGGAGAATGAAATGAACATCGGAGCTGACGCTGTAAGAGAATTGCGCGAAAGAACGGGCGCGGGCATCATGGATTGCAAGGTCGCTTTGAAGGAAAATGGCGGTGATTTTGAGAAATCCGTTGATTCCCTGAGGAAAAAAGGCCTGGCTTCCTCGGCCAAACGCGCCGGACGTGAGGCTAAGGAAGGGATCATTGCGGTCCTCATTGAAAGCAAAAAAGCCGTCATTGTAGAGGCCAATTGCGAAACGGATTTTGTCGCCAGGACTGATGATTTTAAGAACCTCGCTCTGCTGGCGCTCCAAGAGGTGTCGGAGCGTGGTGAGCAAGCCATAGGCCTTGAGAAAGTCTCGGGCAAGGTAGCTGAGCTATCGGGAAAGATCGGCGAGAAGATACTCGTCCGCCGCGCCAAGCTTCTTCAGTCCAAGGGTGGGCTTTTTTTCAACTATGTCCACTCGAACAAGAAGATTGGTGTCATTATCGAGCTTTTTACCGCGAAAGCGGAATCGGCCAATAATCCGCTGTTGGCAGAGCTTGGCAAGGACCTGGCGATGCAGGTGACCAACAGCAATCCTATCGGCTGTACGCGCGCCGAAGTACCAGCCGCACTCGTAGAGCGCGAGAAGGCGATCTTCCGCGAAGAGGTCAAGGGCAAGCCTGAGAATATTGTTGAGAAGATCGTTTTGGGCAAGCTCGATAAGTTTTACCAGGCGCAGTGTTTGCTTGAACAGCCGTTTATCAAGGATGACAAGCAAAGCATTCAGCAGTTGCTGAATGAGACGGGAAAGAAACTGAACGACACGATCGAGGTTCGTCAGTTTGTCCGTTTTCAGCTTGGAGAGAACGCTACTGGTTGATGATTTCGCCGCTTTCTGAGCGGTGAGGTCATATTGAATAAATATTAATTGCGAGAGTGACAGCATGAAAAAATATAAGCGTATTTTGCTCAAGTTGAGCGGTGAGGCTCTGCAGGGGAAGCAGGGCTATGGGGTTGATCCGGATGTGGTTGAGGATATTGCCACTCAGCTTAAAGAGGTCAAGGCACTTGGTGTCCAGCTGGCGATTGTTATCGGCGGCGGCAATATTTTTCGCGGTTTTCAGGGTGAGGATCGCGGGATGGATCGTGCGACAGCCGACTACATGGGCATGTTGGCCACTGTGATCAACAGCATGGCTTTGCAGGATGCTTTGGAGAGAAAAGGCGTATTCACGCGTGTACAAAGTGCTATTTCGATGCATTCGGTGGCTGAGCCGTATATTCGTCGCCGCGCGATTCGTCACCTTGAAAAGGACCGCATTGTGATTCTGGCAGGCGGTACCGGTAACCCTTATTTTACCACCGATACTACCGCCGCTCTGCGGGCCATAGAGCTGGGAGCCGAGGTGATTCTCAAGGCGACCAAGGTTGATGGGATATACTCGGCAGATCCGTTGAAGGATAAAAATGCCAAGCGTTTCCAAAAACTGCGCTATATGGACGTACTGAGGAAGGAATTGAAAGTGATGGACTCCACTGCCATTACGCTTTGCATGGATAATGATATACCGATTATTGTATTTGATCTTTTAAAACAGGGAAACATACGCCGGGTAGTTACCGGTCAAAACATAGGGACTATTGTCGCCAAATGAGCATGACACAAAACGCGCTTCGCGAGAGCGAAGACAAGATGAAGAAGACACTCGAATCCACCAACCAGAGTTTTAGCTCTATTCGTACCGGCCGGGCAAACGCCGGCATGGTTGAGCATCTGAAGGTCGATTATTATGGGGCGATGACGCCGCTCAAACAGATGGCTAATATCACCATTCCCGAGCCAAGACTTCTGATGATTCACCCATGGGATGTTTCCGCTCTTAAAGCCATTGAGAAATCGATCATGGATTCTGACTTGGCAATCTCGCCCGTGATTGACGGAAAA
Organism: uncultured Planctomycetia bacterium; assembly: GCA_964486835.1. Classification (GTDB taxonomy): domain Bacteria; phylum Omnitrophota; class Gorgyraeia; order 2-02-FULL-51-18; family 2-02-FULL-51-18; genus CAMDWQ01. The sequence continues at coordinate 8,058 of CAZAPB010000018.1, read as the reverse complement.
TTGATCCGCTTGTCCATTCCTCCGCTGACGCGCGAGCGTCGTGAAGAACTGGTTAAGATTGTGCACAAGCAGGCCGAAGAAGGCAGAGTCTCACTGCGTTCCATACGCCGGGAAGGCAACGAGAAGGTCAAATCATTGTCCAAGGAAAAGAAGATTACCGAGGATGAGTCCTTCAAGGCCGAACAGGATATGCAAAAACTTACCGACCGCTATATCCAGATGATTGACCAGGCTCAGTCCGCCAAAGAAAAAGATCTAACTCAAACATAAGTTTAAGAGCCGATAGCTCAGTTGGTAGAGCACTTCCCTTTTAAGGAAGGTGTCGTGGGTTCGATTCCCACTCGGCTCATTTTTTTCGAATGCCACCTAACTTGATGTGCCAAATTGGTATATCAAGTTTTTAATGGCCACCTCTCCGACTCACGTGCAGGCACACTCTCTTGTTCGAAGTAAATTGCTCTTCCATTTTGGAATACCAAATCTATCAGTTTCAGCTATGCTCTCCGGTGTTTTTTCAAAACTTCTCCTCTGTAATCTCGCCGGCGCGAGGGATTATTTCCGCCGGAGTGCGTCTAAAAGCATCC
>CAZAPB010000018.1:2956-7464 GCA_964486835.1 uncultured Planctomycetia bacterium | reverse complement strand
GCGGAGACGAGTTTTTTGCGAGCCGAAAATGAGTCTTCTTGGCATATACTGCACTCAATGCGAAACTCCAACTGTATTTGGGGTCAGGTCTCCCGTTGACTGCATCTGTGCAATATGCATCCAAGCGAAGACTTGACCCATGGGAGAATTGACCCCCATGATCTGCTAAATAGCTAACCAGAAGCTCACGCTGTTTGACAGCGCCGAACTCTCCAAATACAATGGATATTGGTCAAAATCAATGGAAGGATTTTATTGATGTGCCGGATGAAGAGAAGGAAGTGTCGATGATGCGTAGGCACTCCATGAACGGCAGGCCCCTTGGCAGTGACCTGTTCACCAATAAATTGGAAAAGGGTTCCGGCGAACGGTTGCGTGCGCTACTGGTGGGGCGGCCGAAGAAGAATGGAATAAATAGGGCGCTGCCCATATTTTGGCACAGAAACTTACTAATTATAAGCCTAGTAGGGCTAACAACCAACCAAGAAAGGAAGTAAAATGTTATGGCTGATAAAAATGCAACAGATAGTGCAAACATAGGAAGTGGTAGTGCAAACATAGGAAGTGGCACGACTCCAGTGCCACCGCCACCGCCGTGTCCCCGATGTGATGGCGACGGTGTAGTCGCGTCCAACTCCGGGAACAATACCGTGACATGCCCCGCCTGCGGTGGCCACTAGGGCGATATAATAAAAATAAATTTGGTGTCAGGTCTCCCGTCGACTGCATCTGTACAACATGTATCCAAGCGGAGACGTGACCCCATGCTCATAAAGTCACCGGAATGAAATATCACCGATAAGAAGCGGATTGGCTCATTTTTTTTAAGCAGAAACTTTGAATTGAGTGATAATCTTTGGAACTAAAGGATGCTGTTTTTTGCGCATTTTCGTTAGCAGATAGATTTTATCAAAAATGCCGTGATTTCGGGTGTTGCCCAAGATCGTAATTGATTCTTTGCCGGGTGACTGCATCACGGTAAATTTATTTAGCGGGGCGATTCCTCTACCTTCAAGAACGAGCCTGCGAATGGTTTCCTGCTCCTGAATTTCCCCGACAATCTTTGGCTTTATTTTATGTGATATAAAATAATCCTGAATCGCCAAATAAATCTGACTATGCGCGGTGGGCAGTATGAGAGGCGCGCCGTTTAGATCGGCTGGAATTTTTTTATATTTTTTTGCAAGAGAGGAATGGACGCAAAAAACAACTGGTATTTTTGCTATCAAGCGGCATTCGATATCCTCTTGGGCATATGTCTGGGCGATGGAGTCAGACAGCGCCAGATCTAATTGGTGAGTCTTCAATCCTTCGCTCAATAATTCTGCGTTATCTTCATGGAGTGATATATAAACTCCGGGTTCGATGTGAAGCAGAAACACAAGCAGTGCGTCAACGACGGACCGGGGCACGTGATGCGAGATGCCGATCTGGATTTTGATCCGGCCTTTTTGCGAGATGTCCTTCAGGCTATCCAGCATCTCCGCGCCCGTATCGAATATTTCGGTCGCATAAAATAATATATGACGCCCTTCCTCAGTCAACGTTAATCGTTTCTTTCCTTGCCGTTCAAACAACTTGAGATTTAAATATGTTTCAAATTGTTTAATTTGTGTGCTTAGGGTTGGTTGGCCCAACCGTAATTCCTCACTGGCTCTTGACACGGACCCAAGCCGCGCGATGGTGTAAAAATAGTAAAGATGATGGTAGTTGAACGGGATCATATATACCTTAAATAGATGTCACTCATTGATATTATCCATTTTACTAATAATAGTTTACAAAGGATACTTAATTCATGGACCGCAGGAAGTAAACGCGATACCCGTGGGAGGCGACGATGTTAAACACACTAAAAAACCGTCTGTGTCAGCTTGCGATTGAAAATGAGGCAGGTTTTGCCGAAGAAGTAAAAAAACGGATGGGCCGGAAAAGAATAGGGACTCATGTAGGCGACTCATTAAATTTAATCCTATTGATGCCGCATCTTATCACACGGATCAGGGATTTCTCTGATGACGCAGTGACGCCGGCGGAGTTAAAGCATTTGAACGGTTTTTTGCTTACTTATCTTTATCAACCTGTTGATTTTTTGCCGGATGACAGTCACGCGCTGATTGGTTATTTGGATGACGCTTATTTTGTCGGCGTTGTCTATCAGCATTTATTGAATTACCAAAATCAGGAGGATATCAGGCGAGGGGGCCATCCGGTTGAAAATATATCCGACAGTCTTGAAAAGGTCCGGCAGGTACTGCCGCGCGAAACAAAGCTGATCGATCAAATGGTTGAAGAGCTTAAGGGTGAAAAATACGATTTGTTTAACCGCATGATGGCCGGGAAATGATGATAAAAATGAAAACTCGAGTGCCTGTCAGAAAAAGGGAACTGCCAAACAAGATAAAACGATTTATTAAAGCCGTCTATCTCAAACTTTTCAGGATCAACGACAGCCCTTTAAAGATCGCGCTGGGTTTCGGGATTGGCGTATTCATCGGGGTCATGCCGGGCATGGGACCGGTGATCGCTTTGTTGCTGGCGCTTCTTTTCCGGGTGAACCGCGCCAGTGCGCTTTTGGGGAGTATTCTTTTTAATACATGGGTTGGCGTCTTGGCGCTTTTATTGTCCGTCAAGATAGGCGCGGCGGTAACAGGAGTCCGCTATGATGAAGTTTACGCGGGTTGGAACGGATTGATAACAAACTTTAAATGGGAAAAACTATTCCAAGTCTCCATCTATGACGTTCTTATTCCGATTGGAATCGGTTACTTAATCATATCCTTCATTTTTGCCGCTGTCGCGACAATCGCGGTCTATATGATCGCGTTAAGGATAAAGAATAAGAAAAGTCAAAAAAAGCGCGATAATGAAAGGGGCTATCATGAACAACCGGTTTTATGAAAATGGAGTGACACTTGAAGAGGCTTTTTTCAGGAAACGTGACGCCGAATTGATAGCGCAACGCGGGAAGCTTGAGAAAATGAAGCGGACGCGGGCCGCGCTGGAAGAGGTTTCGGGTATCAGCAACGCGGCGGTTTTAGATAAGCTCATTGAAATGGATATATCCCCCGAGATTTTTTCCTCTATCGCTGTCGTTCCATTGGTAGAGGTTGCATGGGCCGACGGAATGGTCGACGAAAAAGAGCATGCCGCTGTTCTGGCCGCGGTGGATGGGATCGGAATTCACAAAGGATCTATTGACTACGATCTCCTCGAAGCCTGGTTAAAGCACCGGCCGCCTGCCAAACTGCTGGAGGCGTGGGTACACTACATATCGGGTATCTGTGAAACACTAACTAAAACTGAATGTGAATCCCTAAAGACAGATCTTCTTGGCCGCGCCAGGAAAGTCGCGGAAGTCGTCGGTGGAATTCTGGGGCTGGCGATGCGGACCTCACCGGAGGAACGGGCGGTTTTAAAGATAATGGAAAAAGCATTTTCTACTCATTTATCATCTAAGGCATAGCAAGGGGGCACGTCGATGGCACAGAATCAGTTTTACCGGTTTTCGCCGGAATATGTGTTTAAATTCCTCAAATCAGATGCTGATGCGGGCCTCGATGAGGCGGAAGTTGAGAGGCGGTTTGCCGTATCCGGCCCTAACGAGTTAAAAGCATCCGCCCGAGTTTCTCCGTGGGTACTATTCTTTTCACAGTTTAAAAATATCTTGATTCAGATTTTATTGGTCGCCACATTGTTATCTGCTTTTCTGGGGCATGCTGTAGAGGCCGTCGCTATCGGAGTGATTGTTTTGTTTGCCGTAATTCTCAGTTTCGTTCAAGAATACCGGGCGGAGCGGGCGATCGAGGCTCTGCGCCGTATGGCGGCGCCTACAGCTAATGTGATACGTAATGGACAGGAAAAGAAAATCCCCGCCCGTGAACTTGTTTCCGGAGACGTTATTTTGATAAAAGCCGGAGACAAGATTCCCGCCGATGCCCGGGTGGCGCAGTCTTTTAATCTTCAGGTGGAAGAGGCAGCTCTCACCGGAGAGTCTGTCGCCGTTGAGAAAAAAGCAGATGTTTTGACGGCGGGTGAGACGGCTTTGGGTGAGCGCTACAACATGATTTATTCCGGCACTGTCGCCAGCTATGGACGCGGCCGCGCCGTGGTAACGGCCACGGGCATGGATACGGAATTCGGCAAGATCACAGGAATGCTGGAGGCTGTTGAAACGTCCAAAACGCCTTTGCAAAAGAATCTTGATCAGGTGGGCAAAAATCTTGCCAAGGCGGCTGGGGTGATTGTGGTGATCATTGTCGCCTTGGGAGTTTTCCGGGGGCAGCCTTTCTTAGAAATGCTTATTTTTGGCGTCGCCCTTGCGGTAGCGGTCGTTCCGGAAGCACTGCCGGCGGTTGTGACGATTTCACTGGCCATCGGCGTTCAGCGCATGGTCAAACGCCACGCGCTTATCCGCCGTCTGCCGATTGTGGAAACACTTGGCTGTCTATCTGTTATTTGTTCCGATAAGACAGGGACGCTGACAAAAGACGAGATGACCATTCGCA
>CAZAPB010000018.1:0-2856 GCA_964486835.1 uncultured Planctomycetia bacterium | reverse complement strand
GTTATTTGTTCCGATAAGACAGGGACGCTGACAAAAGACGAGATGACCATTCGCAAGATATTTGTGTCCGGGAAGGTCTATGACGTCGAAGGTTCGGGGTATGAACCGGTGGGAAGTTTTATTTTAAACGGAAAGCAGGCCGCTACTTCGCAGGATTTGAACTCATTATTGCGGGCGGCAACTTTGGCGTCGGATGCGCGTTTAGTCAAAGAGGATGACCGTTGGGACATTAAAGGCGACCCCACCGAAGGGGCTCTGATTGTCGCGGCGGCCAAAGCGGGTTTTGATAAGATGTCCTTGGAAAAAGAAAATCCGCGCATCAACGAAATCCCTTTTACTTCCGAAAGTAAACGCATGACCGCGCTTTGCCGGGAAGGCGGCAAAGAAGTCTCTTATTCCAAGGGGGCGGATGAAGTGATTCTGAATCAGTGCGCTTATTATCAAAAGGAAGGCAAGCCTGAGCGCTTAGACGGTGTTTTGCGGGCGGATTTTTTAAATGCTTCCGCGCAGATGGCCAAAGAAGCCTTGCGTGTGCTGGCGATTGCTTATAAGCCGGATACAAGGATAGAGGACTCGGAAAAGGACATGATTTTTTTAGGTCTTGTCGGGATGATAGATCCGCCTCGTCCCGAAGCGAAGGTTGCGGTGCAAAGCTGTCGGGATTCCGGCATTAAGCCGGTGATGATCACCGGAGATCATCCGTTGACGGCCCAGGCCATTGCCCGGGAATTGGGTATTTTGCAGAACGGCCGTGTTCTTACCGGTATTGAATTAGACCGGATCAAGGATGAGGATTTGGAAAGGGATATTGAAGGCATTGACGTCTACGCCCGCGTGTCTCCGGCGCATAAACTGCGCGTGATCTCGGCCTTTCAAAAACAGGGCCATGTGGTGGCGATGACAGGCGACGGCGTCAATGACGCGCCCGCTTTGAAAAAAGCCGATGTCGGGATTGCTATGGGTATTACCGGCACGGATGTGACCAAAGAGGTCGCCGCGATGACACTGACCGACGATAATTTTGCTTCTATTGTCGCCGCCGTGGAGGAAGGGCGCCATATTTTTGGAAATATCAAAAAGTATCTGATGTATCTTATTTCGTCTAATATCGGCGAGATCGGTTTAATGGCGGGGGCGTCCTTATTGGGGATGCCCATGCCTTTGACGGCTGTGCAGATTTTATACGTGAATCTGGCCACGGACGGTCTTCCCGCCCTGGCATTGGCTGTGGACCCTCCGGAAACAGATTTGATGCGTCGCAAACCGCGTCAGCAGAAGTCGGGTATATTTTCGCGGCCGGTGGTTATATTGATGCTGACCGGTGGCCTATGGTCGGCGGTAGTCAATATAGGAATATTTTCATGGGCCTTGAAATCCGGAATGGCGCTCAAAGAAGCCATGACCATGACTTTTGTTTCCTTGGTCTTGATTCAATTTTTTAAAGCGTATAATTTCAGGTCGGACCGGCTATCGATATTGAATCGGCCATTCGCGAACAAATGGCTCAACAGGGCTGTTCTTTGGGAGTTGGCCCTCCTAATTTTGATTATTTATGTCCCATTTTTGCATAAGCCGTTTGGAACATTTAGCCTTCCTTTATTTGACTGGGTGGTTGTTGTGGTGCTGTCCGTGACCGTGGTACCTGTTTTGGAAACTGTAAAATGGATGATCCGGCGTGGTTGGCTAGGGGAGGCGTGAGGCCGGCATGAATATAAAGAAAGAAAATACCGAACGTTATCAGGAAATCCAGCGTGTGCTCTGCGTGGTCTTATTGCTTAATTGGGGGGTCGCACTGGCAAAGATCGTTTTTGGTCTTTTTAGTCATTCGGGGAGCATGACGGCGGATGGGTTTCATTCTTTATCGGACGGGGCATCAAATATTATCTGGTTAGTGGGTGTTGCTATCGCTTCCCGCCCTAAAGATGAATGCCATCCGTATGGGCATAAAAAATTTGAGACGTTTTTTTCTCTGGGGATTGCGTTCCTGCTTAGCATGGTCTGTTTTGAGTTGGTTCAGGAAGGAATACGTCGCCTGCGAAATCCGGGAATTCCGGATGTTTCCATCTACAGCTTTGTCGTCATGATCACAACGATGATTGTCAATATAGTGGTCATGAATTATGAACGCGCCAAGGGGAAGATTCTGCAGAGCGACATTCTCGTCTCAGATGCCATGCATACCCAGGCGGATACCTTGACTTCCTTTTCAGTTATTTTATCCCTTGTCGCGGTGAAGCTGGGTTTTCCTATCCTCGATCCTATCGTCACTCTGGTGATAGCGCTATTTATCGCGTATGCGGCCTATAAAATTGTCAGAGATGGTTGCCGTATCCTGTGCGACGAAACTGCCATCAAAGATACCAGCAGGGTAGAAAATATAGTCCTGGGTGTGGAGGGTGTAATAGCGTGCCATAAGATTCGATCCCGCGGCCGTAAGGATGATATCCATCTTGATTTACATGTTCACCTTGATTCCGATTTGTCTTTAGAAAAGACTCATCAAATAAGTCATAAAATTGAACATATTCTGAAAGAAAGCTTATTAGAAATCAGCGACGTGATGATTCACGTGGAGCCTGCCTTGGATAAATTTTTTAAAAAATAAAATAGGATATATAGCTATGGCATACGACAGTTTTATAAATTTTATGGTATTTGGCAAGATTTTCGGGCTCAAGAGCCTGGCATTGTTTTATAACAAAGATTGGGCATCGTGCCATTTGCCTTTGCTGTTACCGGTTTTTGGCGTGATATCCCATAAAGAGGAGTTTTTGAATATTCGCGATAATATTTTGCAGGGAACTCTTCGTGACAGATGTATGGAGAGGCAAATCAGAAAGGCAAAACAGCCTGTTA
>CAZAPB010000017.1:4271-14775 GCA_964486835.1 uncultured Planctomycetia bacterium | reverse complement strand
TTAGTGCCCCTTTCTTTGATGTAGAGCCCATCTACTTCGTTGCTTCCTCGTTCGTTTGTGCGACGCTATTTCTATAGCGTCTCCGCACTCACTCAGTCGAGCCTCGCATCTGAAGCTGACTTGAAAAAATAGACATTTAGGATTTAAAGGGCGTAAACTCCTGCCGGGCACACTTTTTCGGAAAATGACCCATATGCGGCGTTGCTCGGGAAATTCCTTGTGCGACGCTATTACCATAGCGTCTCCTGGGAATTTCCCTCGCGCCTTACATCTGGGTCATTTTGCGAAAAAGTATTCTCATCGAAGGAGTTGAAGTGCGCCAACTCCCTGCCTGCCGGGCGCATATTTTGTCGGTGGTCCATACCTGAAGAATTTAATTGTATTTCACATGAAATCCGATAGGTTTTTTGGGTGGTGAAGGAGGCGGCGCCAAGATTTCCTTGATAGCATCAAACACTATCTGAAACTGTTGGTCATGTTTTAGGTATTTTCTTTCAAGTTCTTCAATCCTTTGACGCAACATCTCATTGTTGGCCAGCATCTGTCTGATTCTTGAAAATGTCCTCATGATCTGGATATTCACATGAATGGCGGTTTTGCTGTTTAAAACACTCGAGAGCATGGATATCCCAAGATCTGTAAACGCGAAAGGTCTTTTCCTTAAGCCCATCCGCTCCTTATTGGATATCCCGATTTGGGACATCCAATTTTTCATTTCAATTTTAGTCAATTGGAACATAAAATCGTCCGGAAAACGGTCCAGATTTCTTTTGACGGCTCGATTTAAGATTCTTGTCTCTACTTTGTAGAGAAGGGCAAGATCTCTGTCCAACATTACTTTTTTGCCGCGAATGAGATAGATTTTTCGTTCAATAATGTCTTGGGATATAACAGATGGGTAAACAGGTGGTTTGTTCTTTTTCATGGACAGGCCCTTTTTGTGACGAAAATAAGTTAACGGTTATTTACTTATTTCGTCGGAATGGGCCGACTACTTCGGCGTCTTAGTCAGTGGTAGGATCGCTCGCCGATGTAAGAAACCTATAATATCATGTCTTTTTAAATAAATAAAAAAAATTAAAAATTATCTGGCGAAATTATCTGGCGTGAATTATGTTTGGTTTAGATGAAGAGAAATATCTATTGAAGATACAACAAACGATGAAGTTTTGAATCTGTCCGGATTGGGGTCAGGCCCACCACTAATGCTTTGGCGGGTAAACAAGTTGGCGGCGAGAATTCGCGGGGTGCACCCGAACCCCGGCGCCCCCGACTGTACTTCTAAGTTCGTTCAACAAATAAGTGTAGAGACTCATGCCTCATCGAACTGCCTGGATGAGCTCTTTGGCCCTACTCCCAAGCCTCAGACTGCATTTTGGGCCGCGTGTGTAGAAAATTCTCTAGCTTCAATTCAAATTGAAGGTTGTATTTTATTTTTTCTTCCTGAATAAATAGTCGGAAAATAGCAAAGCCGGAATTATCCAAAAAACATCCGCTGTTATCCCTGTACACATCTGGGATAGGATTATCAAAATGACGGAAAAAAGTAGAAAAACCAGGCTTTTATTTCTGATGGTGACTATATCCGAATGGTCCAGAGTGTCATCGACCAGACGCCTTTTTCTTGTCACGTATGTCCAATTGATCAAATAAAGAAATCCGACAATGACCATGTTAGAACCAAAGACGATCTCCGCCAAATCCTCGTCCGGAAATTCAGAGATCAGCGAAGTGGAGAAGGGAAATATTGCGATAAAGAACAGCATGAGCATATTGATAAAGATGTGTATGTGGTTGGTTTTTCTGATGAATTGAGACTGTTCGTGATGCCGTATCCAGAACAGAGCAAGTAGCGCAAAGCTGAGGCTGTAATTAAAAATATCATGAATTCTTGAATGCAGTAGTCCGTGAAACCCCAGATTGCTTATGACGGTTTCACGTTGGGGGACGACAACGGTCATGATTAAAAGTGTCATGACGATTGCAAAAATTCCATCAATCAGCGCCTCCAGCCTGCTTTTGTTCATCAGATATTTATTGTTATCATTCATACGCATGCTCCTGTTTTTCAATATTTGATTGGTTTCATTGTATCAAACAATCCCGATCCCGTCTTTATGTCCGCGGGTTCAAGTGTCGCAACGGGCCGTGTATTGCTTGATGGATTTCCGCAAGGACCCGATTCGACTTTCTGAGCAGTCTTAATAGCAGAAGTTATTCCAAAGACGGCCAAACGCCGATCTCAAAAGCATGCTCAAAAGTGGTAAAATCAACGGGCGTGTCAGGGCTTTTCGTTTTTAAAGGATTGGCGCCGGTTTTAGTCAATGACCCATGAAAATCAGGATAGCCGCAAACCAAGTCAGCGAGGCATCGTGAAGAAAGTTAGTTTCAGGTTTAAAATATCTGTCATTTTTTTCGTCTTCGCGGCGTTTATTACCGGCGCGCTGTTTGCTTCTCTATATTTTCAGCAAGTTAGAAATCAGACGGAGCGGATTCGGAAAGATCTTTTAAAGACGGCCGTGTTTGGAGCCTCTTTGACTGACGGAGACCAGATCCGGGCGCTTGCTCTCGACAGTTCTGCCGCGGCCGAACCGTATTTTTCCTATCTGGTAAAAAAATTGAAATTTATCAAGGCGACTGATCCCAATATCAATGATGTGTATGTGCTTGTTCCCGTGGAAGGAAAACCGGCCTACCGCTGGCTCAGTAACGCCAACCGCGAGAATGAACCGGTGATCTGCGGGGAAATCTATGACGCGGCGCGGTTACCGGCGCTTTTGGCGGGCAGGTACTCGCCTGCGGTCGACGAGCGTATCTACCAGGACAAATGGGGATCATGGATCTCCGGGTACGCCCCTATTTTCGACGGGAAAAGTAGAACGGCCGCTGTGCTGGGTGTCGATATGGCCGCCCATGTTTTTGAGTTGTTGAAAAGAAATTTTCTTGGCAATTACGCGGTGGCGCTGATCCTGACGCTTCTTTTGGCCTTGCTGGTCGGGTTTATTTCATCGGGTTATCTCTCAAAACCCGTTGATTCTATCGTCCAGGGTATGGAAAAAGTAGGCCAGGGAGATCTGGAGCATAAACTTTCGGTACACACCGGCGATGAATTTGAGAAAATCTCCGGCATCTTCAATCAAATGACGGCCTCTTTGAAAGACAATATCGAAAAGCTGACCACTGCGACAAGGGAAAAAGAACGCATGAACCGGGAGCTTGAGATCGCGGCTGAACTCCAAAAAAAGGCTTTGCCGCGGGAAACGCCTCAGGCGGCGGGCATTGATATCGCGGGGGACAGCGTTGCGGCCCTTGAAGTGGGAGGAGATTATTTTGATTATTTGACATCCAGGGAAAATGAGATTGGGTTTGTTATCGCGGATGCCGCCGGCAAGGGTCTGCCCGGGACCATTTTTATGACCAATTCACGTAGTATTTTCAGGGTTGTTTCCCGGGACAATCCCGATCCTTCCTGTGTGCTCAAGAAAGCCAACGATTACATCTGTGCGGACTCCGGCCAGAGTGGCATATTTATCACGCTTTTTTACGGTGTTTATGATCTTTGTTCAAGAAAATTTACCTATGCCAATGCCGGGCATAATCCGCAGATTTTGTTTCGCTGTCAGCTCAAGGATGGTTTTCGTCTTTTGGAATCATCCGGGACGCCGCTGGGGATTCTCGAAGGCCAGGAGTTTCCCGGCGAGACCGTCGAATTGCGGCCGGGGGACCTTGTCCTGATGTATACCGATGGGGTGGTGGAAGCCGAAGATGAGCAGGGACAGATGTTTGGCCTTTCGAGGCTGATCGAGATTGTCCGCCAACATGCCGATCAAAAGGCGGACTTTATTCTTTCGGTGCTTAAAAGCGCCATCAAAGATTTTGCGGGTACGCGTCCGCAGTTTGACGATATCACGGTGATTATTTTTAAAGTACTTTGATCCTTAGTCGATCGCCGGGATTTGAGACGTATAATTGGGCAACGCCCTATTTTGAAGGCCCACAGTGATCTCAAGCTCCCGGTTTGTACGTTTTTTTTCGCCGGTGGCAACGATCACTTTTCGATAGACAAGCGTTCTTTCTAGACAAAAATTTTTTTATGGTACGCGGAGAGCCTGAGAGACAGGTTCGTCGAGCGATTTGAGCGTTGTCCAAGCGTTTTGAGCAAAATCTGGATAATGTAGAAATTGTCAGCAAGGTTGGCTCTCTCTGCGGCTAGGCCAATGTGTGGTACCATTTTGGTATCTGGCTGAGGGCGTAAGCTTAAGATCGAACTTTAGATTGACGAAAAAATATGGTTTAGGGCGTGGTGCATTAATGGGTGAAGATAAAGGCAGTTAAAAAAGGTGACAACTTAAAATGAGCAATAAAAAAATACTGGATCTGCTGGACAAATTGAATAAATCCTTGGATGGATTGGAGACCGCTGATAATGAGTCCAGAGCCAAACTATCCCTCTTGATCGACAAGATCAACCGTAAACTGGAGAAGCCGGAGCTATCAAAAAAGGAAGACTCTATCGTCGCCGAGATCAAGGATGCCGTCATTCACTTTGAGATTGAGCATCCGGTTATTGCGGAAACTCTCAGTGAGATCAAGATGGCTTTATACAGTATCGGACTATGACTGATATATGAGAATAATCGGTGTCTTGCTGGTAGCAGCGGTTAGTTTAATTGCCAGTCCCTCCTGCGCATTATCTGAAGCCGAGAAATCGCAAGCTTCGGCCGAAGTAAAAAAAGCGATCACTTCCGAGGGGATCAAGCGTGAGTCATCAAAACCAGCAATAAAAACTAACGCTACAGGCCTGCAATGGCTCCAAATGTCCGGAGGCGACCGCCTTGAATGTCTTATAGCCTCCATGGTTATCCTCACCAACTATGGCGTAAGATTAGAGAGATCTCCGAACGATTATTATGACGTTGTAGGCGATAAACTCAGATTGAACTCTAGCTATTACTCGGCCAACGTCACGAATATCTTGGCGTCGATCGTTTATGAACAGGAGCCGGGGAATAGGGAAGCGTTAGATAGGACCAGGAAAAAATAGCCAGGGGTCGCAGGCAATGACCCTGGCGCTTTTTTATTGAATTTACCGGAGTACGCTAAAGGGATCAAAAGTTGTGAAACTCACCAAACTAAACCAACTTCTTGAGGATGGCCGAGTCACCAAAGGCAATTGGGAAATCACCCCCAACCACATAGTTCAATACCGCTGTGAAGGCAAAGACGAAGAGATCAAATTCAAAGGTTCACTTATCGCGGCGGAGCCCGACGCTCTGGTTATTTCAGTGACCCAAAGGCAGTCTGACCAAAAAACCGTCACAAGCCTTGCAAAGCTTTCCGGCGCCTGGAAAGTAAACCTCAAAAACCAGATCGTATTCGAAGTCCAGAAAGAATCCGGCAAAAAAGACGTCCTGACCTTCAGAGCCGGCTGGTCGGTCGGCAATAACCACGAAATCATTTACACCTATGAGCAAGAATCCCAAAAAAGAGGAGCTAAAACTACGCAGGAGCTCGTATTCAAAGGCTATTGGGACATCTGGGAGAAAAACAGGCTGACGTATTATCTGGGGGCCGGCTCAGACTCAGCGTTTCGGTTCAGAGGAACATTTCAAACCAAATCGATCCTGGCCAAAAAGGGAGAGATCCGCTATCAAGTCGGCGTTGAAGTAAGGGGCAAAAGGACTATTCAGGCTGTCTGTCTCTTCGGCGCCTGGAAAGTCTCAAGAGAACTTGCTCTAAACTTTGAAATCCAATACCAAGACCGCAAAAGAGCCATCACTTTTGGCGGCGATTACAATCTTGGAAATTCGCGGCAAATCAACGTGAACCTCAAATCCGAAGAGGGAGAGCCTCTGGGCGTCGAAATAATCCTCACCAAGGAAATATTCCGAGGCGACGGGCAGTTATTCATCAGGCTTCAAAGATCACTTCAAGAATCCGTGATTGAGGCGGGAGGTAGGGTGAAATGGTAAAGCTAATTGACAAAACGGGAACGGACACCTAGAATTTACAAGCAAGTATTACATCAAAATTTCCTAGGCTATGATAGCTAGGGCCACTCGCACGCTCTTAAAGGAGGAGCTACTCAATGACCAGGCCGGAAAAAGTAAATGACGCTATCGGAGCTGTAAATCGCGGCAACCCGTGTGAATCTGGACTTTGTACGCTCTGCCGCGCGGATTGCGTTGGCCGGTGTGAAACATGGCTTTCGAGCTTAAAAGGCCGGAAAATGCTTTACCCCAGGGATTTTGGCAATACCACTTCGGGCAGTGCCAATACTTCGCATGTTGGCGTTTCTTATAATTCCCTGCGTATTCAAGGGTATAATTACGGCGCGCATGGCCTTCCCAAGGGAATATCAAATTCCGCCGATGACTGTATCTTCCCGAACGTGAATATCGAAGCTGAGTTTGGCGGGACCGTCAAAACGAAGAGTCGTTTGCCCATCATGACCGGAGCCCTCGGCTCCACGTTCATTGCCGCTAAATACTGGGATTCGTTCTCTATCGGAGCGGCGCTGGTCGGGTTTCCTATTGTTATCGGCGAAAATGTTGTCGGCATTGACAAAAAAGCCGTGATCCAAAATGGAAGTATCAAGGCCGCTCCGGAGCTAGATCGGCGCATTGACACTTACCTCAAATATTATGATGGCTACGGCGCGATTATTGTTCAGATGAATGTCGAGGACACGTGCAACGGTGTCGCCGAATACGTGATGCAGAAATACGGCAATAAAGTCATGATCGAGCTTAAGTGGGGCCAGGGCGCCAAGGACATCGGCGGGGAGATCCAGGTCAACGATCTTGAATACGCTATTTTTCTGAAGAAGAGGGGCTATATCGTCGATCCGGATCCAACAACTCCCGAAGTTCAAGACGCGTTCAAAGCCGGGGCGATCAAGGCGATCGCGCGTCACAGCCGCTTGGGGTATACGGACCTCAATTCTTCGGAGGCTGTGGAAAAATCGTTCGTCGAGTCAGTCAAACATCTCCGAAAGCTCGGCTATAAACGTATTTCCCTGAAAACCGGCTCTTACGGAATGGAAGCGCTCGCGATGGCTATTAAGTACGCCACGGATGCCAAACTGGACCTTCTGACCATTGACGGATCCGGCGGCGGTACCGGCATGAGCCCGTGGAATATGATGGAGACTTGGGGCGTTCCCTCCATTCTTCTTCACTCCAAGGCCTATGAATACGCGAGTATTCTGAAAAGTCAGGGCAAAGAAGTCGTCGACATGGCTTTTGCCGGCGGTCTGTCCCGTGAAGATCATATATTCAAGGCGCTGGCGCTCGGGGCGCCGTTTGTGAAGCTGATCTGCATGGGCCGCGCGGTGATGATCCCGGGATTTCTGGGCTCCAATATCGAAGGCGTGCTCAACCCCAGTCGAAAAGAAAAAGTTTCCGGCCACTGGGAAAAGCTACCGGCTTCGGTCACGGAAATCGGCGCGAATAATCCGGAAGAGATCTTCGCGGGCTATTATGATGTCCGTAAGAAAGTCGGCAAAGACGCGATGAAAGATATCCCTTACGGCGCTATCGCTGTGTGGACACTCGCGGACAAACTTGCCGCGGGCTTGCAGCAATTCATGGCGGGAGCTCGTAAGTTTTCGCTTTCGGCGATCTCACGCGATGACATTTTTTCTGCCAACCGTGAGACTGAGCACGAAACCGGAATTTCTTTTATCACCGATGTCGCGGATGACAAGGCAAAACAGATCCTGAAGAGTTAGCATACGGGACGGTATTTCTGCGGAACGGATCGGCGGCTAAAGCTTCACCGTAGGAAGTTGTCTGCGTTACGGTGGTGTAGAAACGACATGGTTCTAATGCGATGCCCCTTTTGGGACCGGGACGGTAAATGAGCCTGCGGACCCGGTTCGGACTTCTGTTAGAATTGATTAATTTTTTTAATAATTAATTAATTTATTTAAGTTTTTCTATATTGATAGTTCGCCGCTCGTCGGGCAGACTTTGCGCATTATGCTCTGCCAAAAATATCCTGATTTGTTAAACACGAAAATTGCCTTAGGACCACGGAATTCGCCGCAACATCTTGGCGCATCAGAGAGCCGCGAGGCGTGCCGCGACAGGGGAGTCGCGGTCTCGGTCAGCGTGCGAGTGAGCACGCCTCCCTCGGTCGCTTGGTCGCGCCTGTCCTCGACGGTGGCATCCAATCCGCCGCGAGGCGTGCCGCGACAGAATAGTCGCGGCCTTGCCTATGAGCTTTTTGGGCAGACTGCTAATGCAATATTTGGGTTGATTGATTTTTTTATGTCCAGTTACTCAATAATTTCAAAAAGTCTGTGTTTGAAATATGGGGGACGACGGCATTTCCGGATGGCGCTTTTTTTTATTTTTATCGGTATCATCGGTTTTGAGTCTGTCGCGTTTTCATTTGAAAGCACAAACCTCCAGCCGAACGGACCCGCAGCTACAGCCTCCAATCTGGTCACACATGAGAACGGAGTTTGGAGTTCAAGGCCTTCCCGAGCGGGTCAGAAGATCCCCGATTTATTGGCCGTCAACGGGATTTACCGTTTTGAAGATTATGTTATGTGGCTGAATAAAAATATTTTATATGACAAACGATTTTCATCCGAAGGCTGGCACGCCCCTGAAAATGTTTTCTCCAAACGGCGTGGGGATTGCAAAGATTACTCGCTTTTAAACTATAATGTTTTGAAGATCTTTGGTTACGATCCCATCCTTTTGGCGATGAAATCAGGGAATTCGGGACACGCGATTTGTGCTTTTCCCAAAGACGGACGCATCGCTTTTTTTGATAACGCCCAGCTGGTTGTTTCTCCCGCCCGCTCATGGAGTGAATTCAAAGTCTTTCTGGCGCGCAATTATCATACTGCGACGTTGATAAAGATCGATCCTGTTACCCTTACCGCACTTTATTGAAAGCTTGGGGCTGGGACAGAGGGGGATGACAATATGCCTTTTTTAATCCAGCCGCCAAAATAGTTTGTCCCGGTTCAATATCGTCCAACCGATAGTTTCTTTTGAATAAGCTCGCCAATACTTATAGCGTGTTTTTTTAGCATATTACTACATAGGCTTAATGCGGGTAGATCAGCCGGATTAAGTGATAGAGCTAATTGATAATACAAGAACGGATGCCTCCATCGTGACACTGTCCGATATAAACTTCTGCCTGATTGTGTACTCTTTTGTGGTTTGAGGCCAAGTTCGGTATAATCATGTAATTGACTTACGTGAAAGTAATAAGCAACCGGAGCGCTGTTCAATGGATAAATGGGTTTATTTGATCATCGGAAGTATCGCGGGAGGCGTGAGCCGCTATGTGTTGGCGGGAGCGGTGCACGAGAAGCTGGGCGCGGGTTTCCCCTATGGAACTCTGGCGATCAACATCAGCGGATGTTTTTTCGTGGGATTTTTATCGGCTTTGGCGGATAACAAGCTCTTCTTCGGTCCTAACGCGCGCATTCTGCTGATGACCGGATTCTGCGGGGCGTATACGACGTTTTCCACCTACATGCTTGAAACGGGTAATCTGGCCAAAGACGGTGAAATATCAAAGGCGTTTCTGAATATTCTGATAAGCACGGTCGTTGGTTTTGGCGCTTACTGGATAGGAAATATCATCGGAGATGCTATCTAGCAGTCTGCCAAAAAACCCCATTTGCGGCCCGCCACAATGCGTTGGCGGGCACGGCATTGCTTCCTTCCGGTGCTTCCTGTCTTGACGGCGCATCAGAGAGCCGCGAGGCGTGCCACGGCAGAATAGTCGCAGCCTTGCCTATGGGCTTTTTGGGCAGACTGTTAGTGCGTAGCGATATCCGAAGGGCCGTGTGTGTGGCCTTTTGAGGGAAGAAGCAGTACCAGCGGCAGAATGATGATAAACATCATCGCGAATAGCCAGGATACGTCATTGTAGGCAAGCATAGCCGCTTGCCGTTCCACAAAACGTGCGGTGATCGCCAGAAAACGCTGGGGATCCATAGACCCGCCTGAGGAAAACCTCTGCTGAAATTCATAGAAAGCCGGATTGAATGGGTTGATCTGTTCCGCTAAATGGGCATGATGGAATTGCATCCTCCGGTCCAGCATGGTTGCCGCGAAGGCATAGCCGACATTGCCTCCCACACGCTGGAAAAGCGAGTAAATGCCGGATGCTTGGGTCATGTCCTGCCGGGGAATAGAAATGAGGGCGGCTGTTGAAAGCGTCACGAACATAAACGGCATGCCTAGACCCATGAGTCCTATGATAGGCATCAGATTTTCAAAACCTACATTCAGCGATAAATGGGCCAGCCATAAATAAGACACAATGAGCGTCCCGATGCCGAAAGTGATTAAGACGCGCGTGTTCACATGATTGTAAAGCGAGCCTACCAGCGGCATGCATAAAAAAAGGACGGCCGCGCGCGGCAGTAATACCAATCCGGCCTCATAGGCCGGATAACCTAGTAACTGCTGGGTAAATTGAGGCAAAATAAAGGTACTGCCGAAGAGCGCGATCCCAAATAGGAATA
>CAZAPB010000017.1:0-4261 GCA_964486835.1 uncultured Planctomycetia bacterium | reverse complement strand
GGAACCTACGCTCAACCGTATATCCTTCATCAGGCGGAAATGAACGATAGGGTCTTTAGTTTTTAATTCCCACCACACGAATAAACCTAGTGTCATCGCGGTGAGAAGTGTCATTGCCACGATGAGCTGTGATTCGAACCAATTTTTTTCCTGTCCGCGCTCCAGCACTACCTGTAGACCCATTAAACCTGCGGATAGAAGCGCTATGCCGAGCCAATCCACGCGGCTTACCCCGCGTTTGAGATAAGGCGGGTCATGCACAAAGATAGCGATCATCAGCATTCCGATCAGACTGAAAGGAACGTTGATGTAAAATATCCACGGCCAACCGTAGTGGTCAGTGAGCCAGCCGCCGACCACAGGACCGATGGCGGGCGCTAGAACGACTCCCATGCCGAAGAAAGCCATTGCCATGCCGTGTTGTTTGGGAGGGAAGGTTTCGCGGAGTATGGCTTGAGATATCGGGATCAGACACCCTCCGCCTATTCCCTGAATGACGCGGTAAATGATCATTTGGGTAAAAGTGTGCGCGGTGCCGCAAAGGATGGAGCCGATCGTGAAAAGCACGAAAGACCAAAGGTATAGTTTTTTCCGGCCGATCACGGTTGACAGCCATCCCGTCATCGTGAGCGTGATGATCTCGGCGATGCTGTAGCTGGTGGCGATCCAGGTGATCGCTGAAAGCGTTTGGCCGAAGTTGCCCATCATATGCGGCAAAGCGACGTTGACGACGCTGACATCCATCACGGACAGGAACGCGCCAAAAACTACTGTGGCCGCGATGATCCATTTATTTTTGTCGTTGTATGGGTGAGCTTCCTGGCTCATTACTTGGCGCCGGAGGTGTCCACGTTCACGACGGATGAAAGTCCCGGTAACAGAGGACGGCCGTCATCAGGTTTTTCATCGAATAAAATTTTTACAGGGACCCGCTGAACTACTTTCACATAATTGCCGGTCGCATTTTCGGCGGGCAAAAGACTGAAGCGGGCGCCTGTGCCGCGCTGGATGCTGTCGACGCGTCCCTTGAGGAGCTTGCCCGGATAAGTATCGATTTTGATAGTCGCGGGCTGGCCGGGCCGGATGCGTGTGAGCTGTGTTTCCTTAAAATTTGCCGTGACCCATCGTTCGGGAGTCACGATGGCCAGGATATTTTGTCCGGGCTGAAGATAAGCGCCTTCCTCGACGCTTTTTTTGGTCACGCGTCCGTCGGAGGGGGAAAGGATATGGGTGTAGGACAGTTGAAGCTCGCATTGGTTCAAATAAGCCTCGGCCTTGGACACGGAGGCCGCCGCGGTCTGAAGACGTAAAACGGCGCGGTCAAGCTGTTGTTTAGAGATCTCCTCATGAGAGGCTAATTGACGGTAACTTTCCGCGTCTGCCGCGGCCTGCGATTTTTCTGCTTTTGCGGCTTCGAGGTCCGCTTTAGCCATATCGAGCTTGGCCTGGTAATCACGAGGGTCCTGTTCGATAAGCAGATCACCGGTTTTGACCTCTTGATTGTCATCAGGGACGACTTTTATGACATGGCCGGCCACTTTGGGACTGATCGGGACTACATGCGCTTCGACATAAGCGTCATCGGTTACCGCGTGGCCCAGGCCATAGACATAATAGCCGAGCATGGCGGCGGCCAGGAGAGCGAAGACCGAAAAAATGACCGCCGAAAGTTTTCTTCTATTGGCGGGAATTCTATTAATCATATTCTGTGCATTTTTTTGGATCATGGTTACTTATCCTTTTTTTCAATGAAAGCTAAACGGAAATTTTCTATACGGCCCATGGCTGAGTAAAGATTTACGCGCGACATGTGATAAAGCGTAAGGGAGGCAATATAGCCGTCGCGCGCGTTCTCAAAAGATGTTTGTGCGATGAGCACATCGATGTTGTCCGCGACCCCCGATTCAAAGCGGTGCTGAGCCATAGCCAATTCCTTTTTGGCCAGCTGTAGGACAATTTTGGCGGTGGCTACGCGTTCGGAGCCTGTTTTGGCACGCCGCCAGGCTTGGCGGACGTCTTCTTCTACCTGGCGGCCGATGTCCTCTTTCTCGAAACGTGACTGCTCGAGCTTGCTTGCGGCTTCGCGGATGCGGCCCTGGGTCAATCCTCCTTCGAATAAAGGCATATTTGCGCCGATTATTCCTTGGCCTGTATTCATAAGGGGTTTGTCCGGGGTGACGCCGTTCCATCCGTAATCGGCACTTATTTGAACCTTTGGCAGTAGGTCAAATTGTGCCGCGTTGAGCAATTTCTCCCTCAGGTGTTGGTTTTCCGCGGCGATACGGGTTTCAAGACGTTTTTTGAAAGCGCCGGCGATCTCCGGCGCGGCGTCGGTTGAAAAAATATCCTCGAAGAAAGCGAGTCTTTCCAGCAGTCGAACGCGTGATCCAAAAGGAAGGCCGGTCACTCTTTGAAATTCCAAAAGCGTCTGGTGATAGTTGAGCTTTGCTTCCGAAAGCCGCAAATCCTCCTCTGCGGTTTTTGTTCTCGAACGGGCAACGTCCATTCCGGAAGCCAGTCCCACTGCTTGCTGATGCTCGGCTTTTTTCAGGATCTGGAGCGAGAGACGCCGGTTAGCGTAGGCAGATTTCAGATCATGATAATCGCGTAGAAGCCCAAGGTATGAGAGCGTTGCTGTCAGGATCACCCTTTGTCTTGTGAAATCCTGTTTGAGGTTGGCAATGAAAACGCCGGTCTGGCCCGCCGCCGCGCGGGACGCATCGGCCATGTCGAAGATCTTTTGAGTGAAAGAAAACCGCGCATCAAAGCTATTAAATGGCCCTATACCGCCAAGCTGAGGCATACCCAGTGAAGCCATATTGATGAGCCAAGTTCTTTGCTGGTAGGTGCTTGCCGACAGGTGCGGCAAAAGTGACGAGAGTGATTGAAGCTCCAGGCCTTTTGCTTCAGAAACCTGTTCGCGTGATATTTTCATCTGCGCGTTGTTTTTTAGCGCCAATTCGACCGCTTGCGGCAACGTTAAAGCCGTGGCGCGGTTGACCGGCATAGTGTCAGCGGCTGTTTGGCAGAACGCATAGACAGGCAGAAGAAAGAGAGCGATAAGGGCCAGAAATATTTTTTTCATGAAATCCCGGTTTTTATACGGTCAAAAAATTCTTCTATCAGTCGTGCTTTTTTTTGTTTTAGCGGCTTAACGATCCTTTTTAAGTCCGCGTAGTGAAGAGGGAGGTACTCCGAGAGTAAGCGCGTGCCTTTGGCGGAGATGCGGATATTGAAGGCGCGGTGGTCCTTTGAGTCGGGCGCCTTGATCACTAAGCCCTTTTTCACGAGCGGAGAAATGACGCCGGTTATATTCGCCCGGCTAACCAGCAAAAACCGGCTAATCTCACACTGGTTGCGCCCTTGGGCGCCGGTGCGGCTTAGTATTATCAGCACGTTCAAGCCGGTAGGGGAAAGTCCGTACCGGCGTAGTTGTGAAGAAATATGAGCCCCGATGACGTTGTAAGCCTGGATGAATTTTAGAATGAGGCGCACGGCGTCCAGATCAAAATTTCGGTAGCGGGAACCATGTTTGGCGATCAGGTCCCAGTCGGCGCGCTGGATCGCGGCGTTTTTTTCTTTCAAAGAGGCTTTTCGGCTTTGTTTATTCATAAGCTTCATATTATATACCCGGTTTTTTAAATTGTAAAGACCTTAACAATATATGCACATGAATGTGAGCGTTGTTCTTATGAGCCGGGTTTGTATTAGATCGAATGAATATTGTTCTTAACAAGACTCGTTGTTTAGCTCGTCGTCCAAAGGGAGCTAATCAAAAAAACTTTGGCTGTAATTTAATTCTCGGGAAAGGCTATTTAATGTATAATTACAGCAATGATTAAAAATATTATTAAGCGTCTTCTTTTTCCAGGGGTTGATTTACATTTACGAAGTCGATATCGATGGCTGCGGGGTTATTTTATTGTTGGAGCGGTAGACACGCTGGATGTCGGCTGCGGAAATGGCGCGCTTTGTTATGTTGCTTATAAAATGGGAAACCGCGTTCTGGGCGTCTGCTACTCCTCAGACGAGATAAACCGGAATGTCAGTTTTTTCCCCTCATTTACATTTTCTGAAAGGCTTCAGTTTCAAGTTTTAAATGCCTACGATTTATTGAATTTGAATCGTCGATTTGACCAAGTTATTTGCAGCGAGGCGCTGGAACATATGAAAAATGATAAGCTTGTTATCCAGTACATTTTTAAGTTATTAAAACCCGGCGGGGTCTTGCACCTTTGTTGCCCTAATGCGATGCATCCGG
>CAZAPB010000016.1:0-14875 GCA_964486835.1 uncultured Planctomycetia bacterium | reverse complement strand
GATTCACCGGCTGAACCGGTTGCTGACCCTGTGGTTGAGGCATCTTCTGATGCTGAATATGCGATGGTTACTGAGGCGGCGGCGGAAACGACTGAATTAGCTGGAACACCAGCGGTAGCCGAAGCGGCCACTCCATCCGCAAGTCCGGGCCCAAGCCCAAGCCCGGGACCGGGCGGACCAGCGGTTGGATTTTATGATGTAAACGGAGACGGAATTGGTGATCTGGTTTACGTGGTTGATGGTATTACCTATTGTGATGTACAAAACTTAGACATAATTTTTCTTATGTGGAACCCAATCACCGGCACCTGGGAGTCATGTTCTCGTCCGCCAACTGGCACAGGCACTGGTACTGGAACCGGCACTGGCACAGGAACCGGCACTGGCACTGGTACAGGAACTGGCACTGGTACAGGCACAGGAACTGGAACAGGCACTGGTACAGGAACTGGCACTGGTACAGGCACAGGCACAGGAACTGGAACCGGCACTGGCACTGGTACAGGAACTGGCACTGGTACAGGCACAGGAACTGGAACCGGCACTGGCACTGGTACAGGAACGGGCACTGGTTCAGGGAGCTGGGTGCCGACCGGCGGCGGAATTGTTATCAATTCTGGCTCTTTTACGTTCGGCGGCCCACCTGTTTATAGCGATGTCACTCATTATAATTGGAATTCACCTGAAACATGGACCCAATATGACTATGATGGCAATATATGTTATTGGTATGAATATATGTTTCCCGCGTCGTCAACATCATCAACCACTCCAACATCGCCATCTAGTCCACCCACACCAGACCCGGTAATTGAAGAAACTGATGACCCAGTCGACGGTGAAACTGATGACCCAGTCGACGGTGAAACTGATGACCCAGTCGACGGTGAAACTGAAGTACCATTAGATTTTGCCCCCTACTGGACTTCTGATGAATTTGGAGATTATTGGCACTGGTACAGTCCATCAGATGGTCGGTGGTATTATGACTTTTATCCCGTCGACGATGGTTTTTATTCGACGGATACTCCAGACCCCACAGACCCTGTGGGGCCATCGGAGCCTTCAGGACCATCGGAGCCTTCAGGACCAACAGGGCCATCGGAGCCTTCAGGACCAACAGGACCATCGGAACCATCGGAGCCAACACCACCAACATTTCGTTAGGGGTGACGGTAGTAGTGTGAATCTGTCATATTGTTAACGGTGCACCGGGTCCGCTTACACGGGCCCGGTTTTTTTATGGAACGGTTCCCTTCACCTGACAACACCGGGTTAAACACTATGCCGATTGCTAACCGGCTGAGCGGTAATACTAGGTCACGGGTGATTGCAAAAAAACTGTACGGCTCGAGCTACCTCGTCCGGCATATTATTAAAAGGTAGGCATTTGTATTTTTTGGTCACTATGAATATGTGTTATAATTTATCCAGTGGTTGAATTGTACCGGAGAACAAAATGAGACTTTTTCATGTGCCAACGGCGGCTATAGTCATTATCGGGCTTACCGTTATCCCTGTTTTTGCCGAAACAACTGCTACGGACAACGGCGCCACACAGGTTAAGAATGTTCAAACCGGCGCTCGGAACGCTTCGGCGGGATGGGTTGAAATTTTTGACGGCGTAGCCACGGCCCAGGGCCAATCTAAAAATACGGCTGAAAAATTTACCGGATTTATCTCCGGCGCCGGGATCGGCGCAAGAAAAGCACTGCACAGGACATCCGCTGGAATCATTGACCTTTGCACTTTTTGGATCCCAAAAAAAGACCCTATTTTGTCCCAGAATAAAAAACAGTAGCCAAGACCGGTCAAGTCCACCACCAGGCCTGCTACTAATTTTAACCACTCTACGCGGGATAACAACCGGTAGTTTTCCGCGGGTTCTTCAGTAATTTACTCCACATTTATCATAAAACCAAACCACGGCTCTAAGCAAAGCTTTGGAGCCGTGTTGAATATTTCTGTTTGCCGATTTTAAACAATCAAAGAAATAACGCATCCGGATGAACCTAAGGCCTTCTTCTGACTGGCGAAAACCGTATCCGATGGATGAACTGCTCGATCAGGATTTCAGCGTTTTGATATACTTCTGGGGATTTTGGGCGAATTTTTGGATACACCCGGAGCAGCAGAAATGATAAAGCTTGCCTTCATGCACATAGGTTGCCGGCATCGACCGGTTTTAACGCTTCAGACGAAGTCTTGATATCTGTCTGCGTGCCCTCGGCTTGAGCAATTTGGTGATTTGCCAATAATAAAAAACCTAACACCATAAAAAAATACGATTTTCTTATTTGATCTGTCCCTTTGATTAACGGTTAGCGGACGTGCCTTCTATTTTAATCCTAAAAAAGTACCGGTCATGAAACTCCTTTGGAGATCAAGAATGCTGAATATTTTTGGTCGACTTGTATCACATGATTGTTCAGCCACTCCCGCATAAACCGCAGCAGCTCAGCGGCGATTTGGTTGATATTCTCGCCGCTTTTAGATTGCAGTTGTGCAACTTTCCTGTTGAAAGCCTCATGATCCTGGATATGTTCTTTGCTTTCCGGGTAATCATGCAGAAGGAAAAGCTCCTCCTCGGTGGCAAAATGAATTTTTGCGTAATCAACAAGAGACCAGAGAATATCAGAAAGCGCTTCGCTGCGTCCCAAGGAAAGAGACTCATCCAAATCGTTCAGAAGGCGAATAAAATTTTTATGCTGCAGATCGATCCTAGAGATCCCAACGCTGAGTGATTCATTCCATTGCACCGGACCCGTTGAAGCGGACGAAGAGCTCATCATAGACTCTAATGCTAACACAAAACACTAATTTACAAAACCTGGCGATGTCTAAATCAAACTCATGACTTCATGAATGCAAACGCTAAAATGAAGATGGTTGGCGGGGCGGCGACAGCAAAAAATATCACAACAAGTTTTGTACGAAAGGACCAATTGGCCCACCTTAAAACAAACGGCTGTCTCCATGCGCCTGAGTCATATGACTTTTGGATCTTGGCGTTGATCCGTCCCCACCAACGAAAAGGCGCTAATTGTGCAGGTGTTCTCTCGGCTTCCAGCCCCAAAACGCCCCATGAAAAAAACAACATAAAAATAGGGATAAACGAGGTAAATACAAAAGGACCCTGAAGTTGTTTCAAGATACTTGCCTCGATGCTTATTTGGCTTGCGAAAAACAGAGGAATGCTCAGCAAGACCGAAAGCGTCGCGATTTGAAAACGATCCGGTATTTTCGGAAGAGCGAGCGCCGCGATCGCGATCCCATGAAAAGCAATAAGAACAATACCTGGTTTAAATGCCGTAAAAAAACCATGGAAAGACGGCCAGTTGGGAAATAGAGACCAAAAAGTGGCTAACAGTCTGCTGAAAAAGCCCATATGCAAGGCGCGACCAAGCGACCGAGGGAGGCGTACTCACTCGTACGCTGACCGAGGAAGCGCCGGGAGCAACGCCGCAGATGGGGTTTTTCAGCGGACTGCTAAATAACACGCCAGCGAGACGGAGAGAAAAACCAAGCCAAGCAAACGATTATCATTGGTCTTCGACCCGTGGATCCGTTTCTGTATTTTTTCGCCTAGCTCTTCTTCAGGAGTTCTTCTCATTTTGTCTTTACACCTATCATTTGAACCACGGCGCCTGGGCCCGTGTGATATTGCCCTTCAATAATATCGCGCTCTATTTCCACGCCATGCCGGAATTCAAGGCCCGCGAGCTCATTTTTTAATCCTGAGAGCGTCATCATAAGATCCTCATTCGGCGGACCGCCCGTTTTAAAAGCTAACTGCGCGGGCGTATACGCTTCCAAGATAAAAATTCCGCCGGCCTTGAGCCCTCGCACGACTTTTTGATGCAGTTTTCTTCTTACATCCGACGGAACGTGGCAAAAAATAGAAACGATCGCATCCCACGCACTGGGCTCTATCTCATACTCCGAAAGATCCGCAACAACGGTCTGGATCATCACACCTTTTTGACTTGCCAACTTCTCGGCCTTTCGCAAGCCAACCGCAGAAGCATCCACAGCGCACACGGAGCACCCCAGCCCCGCCAAATAAACAGCGTTGCGCCCCTCGCCTTCAGCCAACGACAAGACCTTGGATCCAGATGGGATTTGAGAAGCGATGCTCTTTAGAAAACCGTTGGGCTCGGTGCCATAAACATAATCCGGAGCGCTATACCGCTCATCCCACATCGACATAAGCTTCTCCGCTTCTTTTTTCCAAACCGCGTCCTTAATTCAGGATACGTGTTGATTGCCTAAGACGTATAGGTCGAGCACTTCTCTCATCATTTTCTGATATTTGGTGTGATATTTAAGAGCTTGCTGTTTAAAAAAAAGCATGCTGGACTTTTTAACCAATAAAGTGATCTTAATATTATCCTCCGGGATGACGAGCTTGCCCGGTGGCGGTAAAAAATCCGCGACCCTGGACAATTTGCCCGACGGCATGTCAAAATCATTTTTTCTATGCTTGGTCATAATATCTCCTTGCGCCTCTCCAATGTCCCGCCCCAATAAGCCTGATCTTGTCTCCGCGGTAGGTAAACCTCACCGTCATAACCTTGCGGCTGACCACACCGATACAAAAAAACCTCTCCTCTTGTCCGCTATGCTTGGAATCATGGAATATCTTTCTGCGCGGGTCGATGAACACGAGGCTCGCCTGGGAGAAGTTGATCCCATGTTTTCGGATATTCTCTGTTTCTTTGTGAGCATCCCAAATAAAGCTTCCAGTAACGATATCCATTAACAATATACCTTGTATACATACTTTTGTACATATTAATATACATATTACATAAAAGGACTATCTACCCTGCCTGACGACAAGAGGCGCTAAATTCGTGTCCGCCGAAGGACGGATCCGCCAATCTTTGTGGCGGACAGATTATTTTCAAGATTTTAGATATCGATTTACAGGAAGGCTATATGATACCCTTTATCACCATGATGACGACTAGCTCCGAAACAACCGTACACGAACCGGGCTCGCTCCCCATTGAGCAGACGCTCGCCAAAGAATTGTCCGTAAAGCCCTACCAGATCTGGGCCGCGATACGGCTTTTGGACAGCGGGGCTACAGTGCCTTTTATCGCGAGATACCGCAAAGAGGTCACCGGCGGCCTATCCGACACGCATCTGCGGCTTTTGTTTGACCGGTTAAATTACCTGCGTGAACTTGAGTCCCGCCGTCAAACGATCCTTGACTCCATACGAGAGCAGGGCAAATTATCCCCCGCAGTCCAGGAAGCGATAGAAAAAGCTCAAAGAAAAGCCGAGCTTGAGGATCTCTATCTTCCGTTTAAGCCCAAAAAAAATTCAAAGGCCGGGACCGCCCATGCGGCGGGCCTGGAGCCGTTAGCGCTCAAGATCTTGAACGATCTCAACACGGATCCACATTTGGAAGCGCAGAACTATGTGAACGAACTTAAAGGGATCACCTCGGTTGACCAAGCGCTTTCGGGAGCGCGCGACATCCTCGCCGAAACATTTTCCTTAAATTCCGAATTGGTCGGTTACTTAAGAGATAAATTCTGGCAGGAGGGCTGGATCTATTCAAAAGCGGCCGCCGGAGAAAAAGCGGCTCATCCGGACTCGCAAAAGTTCCGCGACTATTTCGATTTTCGTGAGGCGTTCGCCAAGATCCCCTCGCACCGGGTGCTCGCCATTTTCCGGGGGCGGGCCGAAAATATCCTATCCGTACGTTTTGAGACCAACGGGCTTTCCGGCTTCACGGACAAAAAAAGCGGAGAGGAAGAATACACGCTGGCGATCCTAAAAAAATTCGGTGTGGGCCTTGAGAATAGGCCGCGAACCCGCTGGCTTCTGGAGACCGCGCAATTCTCATGGAAATACGGAATTCGCATTAGCCTTGAACTCGATATTTTCATGCGTTTAAAAAAAAGCGCCCAGGATGTGGCGATTGGTGTCTTTGCCGAAAACCTTAAAAATCTTCTCCTGGCCGCGCCCGCCGGTAGCCGGGCAGTCATGGGTTTGGACCCCGGCCAACGCACCGGCGTGAAGATCGCCTGCGTCGATAAAACCGGAAAAGTGCTTGAATGCGCGGTCATTTATCCCCATGCTCCGCAGGGCCGTTGGAAGGAATCACTGGCGGCGCTCAAAGAACTCGTTGTGAAACATTCGGTCGAGCTTATCTCCATCGGCAACGGCACCGCCTCGCGTGAAACAGATCTTCTTGTGCAGGAAATGATGAAGGCTTCCCCGGACCTCAAGATCCAAAAGATCGTCGTATCCGAAGCCGGTGCCTCAGTCTACTCGGCTTCGGAGCTGGCCTCCGCCGAACTTCCGGCGCTTGACGTGACTTTAAGAGGTGCTGTCTCGATCGCGCGGCGCCTCCAGGATCCTTTGGCGGAACTCGTCAAGATCGAACCCAAAGCCATCGGCGTCGGTCAATACCAGCACGATATCACCGCACACCATCTTGAAAAAAAGCTTGGTGGAGTCGTCGAGGACTGCGTCAATGCCGTCGGCGTCGACGTGAATACCGCGTCCCCTTCTCTTTTGTCCTATGTGTCGGGCCTTAACAAACGCATTGCCGAAAAAATCGTCGCTTTCCGAAACGAACACGGGCCGTTCAAAACACGAGAGTCTCTAAAAAATATCTACGATTTCGGCCCGAGGACTTTCGAGCAGGCGGCGGGTTTTCTGCGCATCTTGGACGGTGACAACCCACTCGACCGCTCGACCGTGCACCCCGAATCATATCCTGTGGTCCAAAAGATCTTGGACCTTAAAAAAACTGATCTTAAATCGCTTATGGGTAATGCCAGTGTACTGCGTCAGCTGAACCCCGAAGAATTCGCGGATGAAACCTTCGGATTGTTGACGGTCAGTGACATTTTATCGGAGCTGGAGAAGCCGGGCCGCGATCCCAGGCCCGAATTCAAAACGGCTACGTTCGATGCGCGTGTCACCGAGATCGATCATTTGAAGCCCGGCATGATCCTGGAAGGGACTGTCACCAACGTCGCGAACTTCGGTGCGTTCGTCGATATCGGCGTGCATCAGGACGGGCTAGTGCACATCTCCGAGATCTCCTATGATTTCATCGCTGACCCGCAAAGCGTTGTCAAAACCGGCCAAACAGTCAAAGTCAGAGTGCTGGAAATCGATAAGCCCCGCCGCCGGATCGCTTTGTCCATGCGGTTAAAAGATACAAGACAATCGGGGCGGCGTTAAAGAGTCATTAAAAAATAGATCTAGATTAGCCAGCGATTCGTCCGGAAATAGCGCCTATAGATCAGACGAAGAAATGCCGGATTCAGAATGGCCCAATGTCTGTTTTTTCTTTTTCATTTCTTCGATACGCTTGTAATCCTTCTCTGATATCCACAACACTCGACCGGCTCTTTTAAGCAATATTGAAGGAATAAAGCGATCTGTCCCATAGAAAATAAGCAGTTGGATCCGAATAATCCAAAACGCGATATAACATGCGCCTATTTTTATCAAGGACCCATAAGAGATCGCCGGGTGAAACGTTATTAAATTGATAGCGATGGAAAAAAGCAGGCAGACAGCAAATATTCCGGCAGCTAATTTCAGCTCTTTTGTAAGAATAGCCCTTGTAACAGTCATTTATTTTGACTAATATCTGCCGGAAGGTACCATGATTTTTTTAAAATACCCACAGGTACGATCAAATGAACCAGAGGGATCGCCGCGGAAAAAAATGCCAGCCAAAATACGCCGGCCGGTTTTCTTTTGATGACACCATCCAGATAAAGATGTGCCGACAATGTGTATAAAAAATAGTAATACATCAAACCCACCGTGCCCCAAATAATATCAAATGTATTCCCGCTTAATATCTGAAACCGGACAAAATAAAGAGGATACCCGCAGGTGAAGAGAATAAGAAAAACCAGTGTGGCAAATCTGCTGAATTTTAATGAAATTTTAGGACGTTTAATTATTGATTCCGCCATCTTATGCTCCTCCTTTGCGTCTTTTGGCATTTTAACATTCATCGCGACTTAGCGCTTCATTTTTACTTAATGCGAGCCTGCAGGGTTCGCTTTATATATGAAGCAAACAGAGCCTATCCGCCGGTGGCT
The DNA here is from genome assembly GCA_964486835.1 of uncultured Planctomycetia bacterium. Lineage (GTDB taxonomy): Bacteria > Omnitrophota > Gorgyraeia > 2-02-FULL-51-18 > 2-02-FULL-51-18 > CAMDWQ01. Next base: position 6,785 of record CAZAPB010000016.1, on the reverse strand, counting down.
TGCGCGTTTACTGGCAGAGACGGTTGAGTTGAGGTAATATATTTGGATGAAACGTTTCCAGGCTTTTGCCCTGCGTGAAGGTCGAAAAAAATATTTTGGAAAATTTGACGCTCTGGATATTGAAGACGCGCGGCGCAAACTTAAAGCTCAGAACTATGATATTCTTTCCCTCAAAGAGGTCACCCATTCCCGTTGGCCCCTGATAATAATCCTTTTGATCACGTTATTTTTTTCGGCATTTATTTTTCTAATGACCAGATCTAATAAACCGACACCATTACCAGCATTTCACACATCGCGCCCCCGGCCTAAGTCGCCCATACAAGTTTTGGGCAAGTGGGTAAGACTTAGATCCGGAGATTATCTTATTGCCGCATCCGAAGAGGCCTATTGTCAAGCAATCAAGTATAGAAATACCGGCGATCGCAAGAATCTCGATCAACTGTACGCTGGCGAAGAAGTGGGCCAAACCCAAAAATACGGTGGCGGACAAAAAGTGTATGTACAAGCCTGGAATGACACTGAACATGTCGTTGAAATTAAATTCGAGAATACAGAGATAACCGCCTGGGTTGAGGAAGAAGCAATTCTTTGAGCAAACAAAAACCGGACACCAGATCCGGCAAATTATGCTAAAATAACCAACTATGAAAATCGGCATCCCCAAAGAAACTTATAATCAAGAAACGCGCGTGGCGGCTACACCGGAGACTGTCGCGAAGTTTGTAAAAAGCGGTTTCCAGGTTACCGTGCAAAGTGGCGCGGGCACACCCGCGTATTTTCCTGATCATGATTATGAAAAAGCCGGCGCCCAAGTCGTCGCGACCGCTCAATCCCTTTATGAATCCGCGGATATTGTCCTAAAAATCCAACGGCCGCTTCATGACCCGGCAACAGGCAAAGACGAAGCAGATCTGCTCAAGCCCGGGTCCATCCTTATTTCGTTTTTGCATCCGCTGGTTTATACCGACCGGCTGCCCAAATTAAATGCCCGCACCATCACCGCCTTCGCAGTGGACATGATCCCTCGCATCGCGCGCGCTCAAAAGCTGGACGCGCTTTCCTCGCAGAGCAACGTCGCCGGTTACAAAGCAGTTCTGTTGGGCGCCAACGCGCTCGGCAAAATGATGCCGCTGATGATGACAGCGGCCGGGACTATTTTCCCCGCTAAAGTTTTTATCATCGGCGCGGGAGTTGCCGGTCTTCAAGCCATCGCCACGGCTAAACGCCTGGGCGCGGTAGTAGAGGCATTCGACACACGCCCCGTCGTCAAAGAGCAGGTCGAGAGTCTTGGCGGGCGTTTTGTGCGGCTTGAACTGGCGGCCGGCGCCGAAGATGCGCGCGGCTACGCACGCGAGCTCACACCCGAAGAAAAAGAAAAAGAAAAAGCGCTCATCGCCAAACATGTCGCGGCGGCGGACCTTGTGATCACAACAGCGCTGGTGCCCGGGAAAAAAGCCCCTCTTATTATTACCGAATCCATGGTCAAGCAAATGAGGCCCGGCTCGGTCATCGTAGATCTTGCCGCCGACGCCGGAGGCAACTGTGAGCTCACACAACCCGGCTCACAGATCGAGCGGCACAATGTAAAAATCATCGGTTTTTTCAATATGCCGGGACTGATGTCAGCACAAGCAAGCGTTCTGTATGCCCGGAATATTTTTGATTTTGTCATGGAGATCTGCCCGAAAGGCCAATTTGTTTTCGATCCGTCGGACCCCGTCCAAAAAGACGCGCTTGTCACAAAAGACGGCCAAGTGGTAAACCCAATGATCCTTTCTAAACTAGGCCAAACCAAATGAACCAGATCGAACTCACAATCCTGCTTCTTTACATCTTTGCGCTTTCCATTTTTGCGGGTTACCAGATCATTTCCAAGGTACCCCAGCTTTTGCACACACCGCTGATGGCTTTCACCAACGCGATCTCGGGCATTTCGCTGGTGGCTTCGCTGATCACGGCCCGAGAAGGCCGCGGCCTCGCGAGTTCGATTCTTGGCTTTATTGCTGTCTCGGCGGCCATGGTCAATGTGGTCGGCGGATTTCTCATCACGGACCGCATGCTAAAGATGTTCCATAAAAAAGAGAAAAAGAAATCATGACGGCACCTGAAGTTTTGCAGGCCGCTCAAGGGATAGACATTCGCCAGGCGATCTATCTGGGGTCGCTGTTCGCGGCCTCGTTGCTCTTTGTCTTTGGTCTGAGCGGGTTGTCTCATCCGTCTTCGGCGCGACGCGGCATGATCATGGCAGCCGTCGGTATGCTCGTGGCCGTGATCGGCACACTGCTTCACCAGCGCATCATAAGCTATGAGTGGATCATCGGTGGCCTGGTGGTTGGAACGGTGATCGGCGTGCCGATGGGATTGTGGATCCCGATGACCAAGATGCCCGAACGTATCGCTTTGTCCCATTCTTTCGGGGGTCTGGCTGTCGCCTTGGTGGGTGTGGCCGAGTATTTTAATTATTTTCATGAATTATCGCGCTTCAACACCGGCGCCGTGGCTTTTGAGGTATTTCTAGGAAGCATCACCTTCACCGGCAGTCTCATGGCCTTTGGAAAACTTCAGGGAATTCTGCCGGGCCGCCCAACAACATTCCGCGGACAGAATCTGATCAACGGCTTCCTTCTTCTGGCGGCTCTGGCGATGTTCGTTTGCCTGGTCGCTTGGCCAACAGCGCAGCCATTTTTCTATGTGCTTCTTTTCATCGGATTCGTTCTAGGGATCCTTTTGGTGATCCCGATCGGTGGCGCGGATATGCCGGTCGTGATCTGTCTCTTAAACTCTTACGCAGGCCTGGCCGCCGCAGCCGCCGGATTTGCTTTAAATAACCCTGTCCTGATCGTCTGTGGCTCTCTGGACGGCGGCTCAGGTTTTATTCTTGCTCTGATCATGAGTAAAGCCATGAATCGTTCGTTCACCAATGTTATTTTTGGCGCTTTCGGTGCCGAAACCGCGAAAGCATCGGAAAAGGATGCCGGCACCGGCACCGTACGGGAAGCCTCGCCCGAGGATGTTGCCGAGCTATTGAAGGTGTCTAATTCCGTCATCATCGTACCCGGCTACGGAATGGCCGTTGCCCAAGCCCAGCACGCGGTCCATGATCTTACAACGATTCTCGAAAAACACGATATCGCCGTCAAATACGCGATCCATCCGGTAGCGGGACGCATGCCCGGACACATGAACGTACTGTTGGCCGAGGCCAATGTGCCTTATGACGAGTTGTATGAGTTAGAAGCGATCAACGATGAATTTCGCCGCACCGACGTGACGATAGTCATCGGCGCCAATGACGTTGTGAACCCCGCCGCCAAAAACACACCGGGTAGTCCGATCTACGGAATGCCAATATTAAACGCGGATCAGTCCAAAGCGATCATTGTATTGAAACGCAGTATGAATCCCGGCTTTGCCGGTATTGAAAACGAGCTCTTTGTGCAACCCAACACCATGATGGTCTTCGGCGACGCCAAGAAAACACTTTCCAAAATTATCGCGGCGATAGGTCAGGATTAAGCCAAGCGATTTTCATCATCGAAACCTACGGACGTGGTCCGGACAATGCCGGTGGCTGACCGACGAAACAGTAGTAATGTTTAACGAATGCTTGCTAAGAAATCTCTGTCGGTCGAACCACATCCGGTGAATAAAGAGGTCACAAAAATGCAGCAAAGCAATAAAAAGACTTGGTTTTATGGTGTCTTAAGTATTTTAAAAAACCTAGTGCTTGCAGTAATAACCTTATATTTTTTCGTATTCCTTTTCATGCTTTGGGGATTTAACTATTGGAGAGGGATGCCTCTTTGGCAGATACTTATCCTAACAACCGTCCTTATACTACTGGCCTTTGCGATCTGCCCTCCACTAAGAGGATTATACAAAAAGCATTTTGCCATATGCTTGGTCGGATTGATTGTTTGCTATGCCTCGGTGGCAATGTGGGATATAAAAAAAAATCAAGAATGGAAAGAATTACTGTTTAAGAAATTTATTGCAGAGCCTATTCCGGCAGATGTTAAAATTATTGATGCTAACTTCTTTTCTTGGATGGATTACAGCGGCGCCGTCACTTTCCGAACAAATGAAACAACGCTCAATAAAATTTTAGTGGGGTACCAACATTTGCCCAGTGATAAATCTGTAGGAAATATTTTCTCTGCCAAAATAATGCAGAACATGGGGATGCAACGGTATTTTAAGAACATCCCTAAAGAGGACCGCATGCATGAAGGTCGATATATTTTTTGGGATCACAAGAAACAAATTGCTTATTTTCATGTGCGTAATGAATTTGAGAAATAATCCACATACCCTTTCTCCCCACCGGTAAAGAACGTTCCCTCATCCCAAGAGTTTAAATCCTGACCATGCCTCATGCGCTCAGGCAGGTCAGGATTCGCAATAAAAAGTTTTCCGAGCGCCACAAGGTCGGCGCGGTCATTCACGAGCGCGCTACGCGCTTTTTTTTCATCATAACCTCCGCAGAGAATTAAAGTGCCTTTAAATAATTTCCTAAATATCGAGCAATCTACGGTATGAGCCACATCGACAGCGTGAGACGGGTCGCCTTCAAGGATGTGAAGATAACCAAGGCCCAGGTCTGAAACAGCGCTCACAATATAGGAAAAATTCTTTTTGGGATCGGAGTCGCTCATATGGTTGAACGTCCCATTCGGCGAGAGACGCAGACCGACCCGTTCTTTCCCCCACACACGGATAACAGCCTCCGTCACCTCAATAAGAAATCTCGTTCTTTTGGCGATGGTTCCACCGTAGGCGTCACGGCGATGATTCACGCCATCCCGGAGAAACTGATCAATAAGATAGCCGCTTGCGCCATACAATTCGACACCGTCAAAGCCAGCCTTGAGCGCATTTTGCGCGGCGCAGGCATAAAGATCAATGACCTGAGGGATGTCCTCGAGTGTAAGTTCGTGTGGGATCTCATAGGATTTCATGCCTTGGGGCGTCATGACCTCACCGGGCGGAGCAATTGCAGATGATGATATAGGAAGTTTTCCCTCTATAAATGAGGAGTGCGAGACACGGCCGCAATGCCACAGCTGTAAAAATATTCGTCCCTTTTCGGCATGGACAGCATCGGTGATATCTTTCCAGGCACTCACCTGCTCGGGACTGTAGATCCCCGGTGTCGCCGGATAACCAGCGGCATCGGCACTCACAATAGTCCCCTCGGTGACAATGAGCCCCGCTCCAGCGCGCTGTCGATAATAAGTTCGCATGATAGGCGTGGGAACGCGCGTGACCAAATCGGCGCGGCAACGTGTCATCGGAGCCATGACAAGACGGTTATTTAAAAGATAAGGCCCAAGCCGGCAGGGGGATAGAAGATCGGGCATACACACTCCGTAAGGCTTTATCTTGCCGGTCGCGGCGCGGCCAGCGGTATTGCCGAACTCACCTTATTTACTGCGTGAGCGGCCTTTGCGTTTTTTCTTAAAATAGAGTTTTCTGATGGTCATTCGCGCTTTGCGCGTGACCCTTACCACACCTGGTTTTTTCTTCTTTTTAGCCGTACGTTTTTTCGGAACAATCTTCGACGCCGCCTGTTTTTTGCCCACGGCTTTCTTTACGCGCGGTTTTTTCGCAATAGTCTTTTTTTCCTCGGCGATAGAAACGGGAAGCGGTTCGGCGACAGCGATAGGTTCTGGTTCAGCGGCGGTAAGCGAAATATCCTCTCGGAAGGACTGCTCAAGACCACGGTAGACTATGCGGCGCTCACGGACATTAGCTTCATAGCTTGTAATGCCGGCCTGGTAGATCCTCTTTAAAAAAGTGGAGTGGTCGATAAGCCCTTTTTGGGAGTCGACAATAGCCGAACGAAAGCCCGGCTCATGATAAAAACCAGCAGAGCCTTCGACAGCCACAGTGCCCGCGATAACATGCGCCTCACCGGCCGCCGCGTAAAAAGTCATCTGGCCGGTTACAACGTCAACCGCATAACGATTGATACCAGCCGCGACCAGCATGTCCACAAACTGCGGATATTTAATTTTTTTCTGGTCGGACAAAACCAGCGCCTCATGAATGATCGTCACGGCCTCTTCGTTTAACTCATAGCGAAATAAATCACGGCGTCTGGTCTGCAAATCCGGTTTGATCTTCACAAGAGCGTTTAAAATTTTATCCTGAATATTGGGTGTGATGCGCCGGCCCGTACGGCCTTTTTGCACCATCTTGAAACTGAGCTGTTCAGTAGAGGCCTTGACCAGATCCGCGTTGGTAATTCCCAGGCGGGTCATCAGCACATCAAGCGGTTGAGGAGTTGTCTGCTCTGTATCCATAGGTGGGTATTCTACCTTAAATATATCTCTAATAAATATTAAATATTGATGCACGAAAAACAGGGGGGTCGTCGTCAGGTATAGTGACGGACATACATAAAAAGGAGAAAAAATGCAAAAAGGCAGCAATGTTTCACTGGCTCTTGGGAAGATCGAGTCAAGGATCTATCACATTAGAAACAAAAGGGTTATGTTAGATAGGGACCTGGCAGAACTGTACGGCGTAAAAACACAGGCCTTAAATCAGGCTGTTAAAAGGAACATTGAGAGATTCCCTGAAGACTTTATGTTTAGCCTAACCAAAGATGAGATGAAAAATTGGATATCACAGAATGTGATATCCGGCAAAACACGAAAAAGCCTCAGAAAACGTCCCTTTGCCTTCACCGAAGAAGGAGTGGCGATGCTCTCAGGCGTCTTAAAAAGCCAAATGGCCATTCGTGTGCACATCCAAATCATAAGGACATTCACCCGGAC